>NZ_JEOG01000004.1:0-30305 GCF_006408715.1 Bifidobacterium sp. UTCIF-39
GGGGAGGGCCGAGCCGAACCCTACTTGCCGACCTTCACCACGGCCTTCGACACCCCGGTGAACTTCCCCTCAAGGAAGTCCTGCACCTGCTCCAGCTCGATCTCATGGCTGATCAGCGCGCCGATGTTCATCTTGCCGGTGGAGACGAGTGCGATGGCGTCCTTGAAGGTGAGCGGGTTGATGAAGGAGCCCTGGATGGTGAGCTGCTTCTTGTAGATGTCGTAGGTGTTCATTTCGAAGTGCGCCTCCTGCGGGCCCACGCCGAACATGAGGACCTGTGCACCCTTCTTGGTGGCGGCCACGGCCTGCGCCTGGGTGGCGGGCAGTCCCACGGCTTCGATGACCACGTCGTAGGTGTCGGCGGGGATCTGCTCGCGGGTGGTGTTGTAGATGTTGGTGACGCCGAAGAGGTCCTTGTTGCGCTGGAGCTTCTCGTCGAAGATGCCGGCGAGGTCCACCTGGTGCACACCGTAGGCCTGGAGTAGCTGCACGAAGATCTGGCCCATGAAGCCGTCGCCGATCACGAGCGCCTTTTGGTAGGGGCGCAGGTCGAGCAGGTCAAGGCCGTGCACGCCGCAGGAGACGGGCTCGATGGCGGCGGCGTCGCGCAGACTCACGGTGTCGGGCAGCTTGTAGACCACGGTGGCGGGGGCGGTGAACTGCTCGGCGAGGCCACCGTCGCGGGTTACGCCGACGGCGCTCAGGTGGTCGCACATTTCGGGGCGCTGGGTGAGGCAGAACTCGCACTGTCCGCAGTAGATGTTCGGGTCGACGGCCACACGGTCGCCGGGCTTGACGTTGGTGACCTCGTCGCCGATGGCGGCCACGACGCCGGAGTTCTCATGGCCGAGCACGATCGGTGGCACGGCGGCTGCGGAGCCAGGGCGGCCTGCGTACAGGTCGTGGTCGGTGCCGCATACGCCGGCGTATGCGGTGTTGATGAGCACTTCGTTCGGGGCGATTTCGGGGGTGGGCAGATCCTGGATTTCGAACTGCTTGACGCCGGTGAGAACAAGAGCCTTCATGATTGTTGCCTTCCATCTTCTTCCCGCTGTCATACCTGCGGGAGGTGCGCGGCTTCCATGCCGCGAATGCTGATTGTCGATTGTTGTTGTGAGGGGATGTCCGTTCATGGCTGATGCTGCATTGTGTCGCCATGGGGATACAAGAGATGTTTCACGTGAAACAGAAGGGTGTATGCAGTTTGACGCCGATTGTCCGATCGGTCGTCGTGTTGTGCCGACTACAGATGCGTCTGACGGCGGACGAGCCGCTCGCGGCGGTGGCGGAGCTGTACCGCCGTGCACGCTGCATCGTCGAAGAACCTCATCATGGCGGATCACCTCCTCGTTGTTGCCTCGTTGCTGTGATGGCACTAACAGTACCTTATGTAAAAAACTTTTGCAAATTATATTTCTATAACTGACGACACGCCTCGAATTACAACGATTATGAACATTGTGATTGCAGTCCAAGTGACGATATTTCGCGACCCGCGCATGCCCGCGTACTGCCGATGTGACGTAATCAACATCCGTGAAAACCCGCGTAGAGCTGAATTCGCACCCTTCCGTAATCATCCGAATCACGATACCGTGGAAAGGCTGCCCGAGTCCGTCGCATGAACCGTCGCGACCGTCGGCATCATGAATCATTCATGACACATAGACACATAGACACATAGATAAAGCGAGGCAACAGGGGAGATATGTTCGACAAACGTCTGTTTTCCATAGTGCCGGGGGTCGGACGACTCGTCGCCGGCAAGGCGGCGCTGCTGTGGGTCACGCTGATGGCCAACGTCGCGTTCGCCGTCACGTTCGTCCTATTCCTGTTCGATCTGCTCACCGCGGCCGATCCACACCGTCCCGTGCCGGCCAGCTGTCAGATTGATCCGAACGGCGGCTGTGCGCCCGCGCCCGGACTCGCCGATCTTCATCTCGGCATGACGCCGAACGAAGCCGTCCCATACCTCATCGCGTTCGTGATCATCGCCGCGATCCGCTATGCGGCCACGCGCGGCGCCACGCATCTGGGCTTCCTCGCCGCCGAAAAGGTCAAGCTCGCGCTGCGTCAGAAGATGATCCGCAAGATGCACGCCCTCGGACCCGCGTACTCATCCACCGTCCGCACCTCCAACGTGGTGCAGCTCGCCGGCGAAGGCGTCGAACAGGTGCAGACCTTCTTCGACCTGTTCCTGCCCCAGCTGTTCTACAGCGTGCTCGCCCCCATCACCCTGTTCGTCGTGCTGCTGCCCGTGAACCTGCCGGCAGCCGTCACACTGCTCGTCTGCGCGCCGCTCATCGTGCTCATCGTCGGACTCGTCGCCATGAGCGCCGCCCGCGTCTTCAAGAAATACTGGGGCAAGTACACCGATCTTGGTGCCACGTTCCTCGACGACCTGCAGGGCCTCGAAACCCTCAAGAACTTCGACGCCGACGAACGCGCCCACCGCACCATGAACACGCGCGCCGAGGAATTCCGCGTCATGACCATGAACGTGCTGCAGATCCAGCTGCGCTCGCTGTCCGTCATGGACCTGGTGGCGTACGGCGGCGCGGCCGCAGGCATCGGCGTGGCCCTGTGGCAGTACGCCACGTACGGCGTGGACCTGGGCGGTGTGCTGCTCATCGTGCTGCTGTCCGCCGACTTCTTCATCCCGCTGCGTCAGCTCGGCTCCTACTTCCATGTGGCCATGAACGGCATGACCTCCAGCCGCAAGATCCTCGACCTGCTCGACACCCCCGAACCCGATCACGGCAACGGCGTCATGCCTGTCGACGCCGTGACCGTGCGATTCGACGGCGTGGGATTCCGCTACGCCGACGACACCGAAGCCCTGCGCGATGTGTCGTTCACCGCCCGTCCCGGCGAACTGACCGCGATCGTGGGCGTGAGCGGCTCCGGCAAATCCACCGCTGCCGGTCTGATCGCCGGACGGCTCACCGGCTACACCGGCTCCATCGCCCTGCGCGGCGTCACTTCCGGCAAGGACGGCAAGGATGACGGCACGTCCGTCGAACTGCGCGACGCCTCCCTGAATTCACTGCTTGCCGGTGTGACCATCGTCTCCGCCACCAGCCACCTGTTCCACGACACCCTGCGGAACAACCTGCTCATGGCCGCCCCCGACGCCACCGACGACGACCTGTGGCACGCACTCGAACTCGCCCGAGTGGCCGACTTCGTCCGCAAACAGCCGGACGGGCTCGACATGCGCATCGACGAAGGCGCGTCCAACCTCTCCGGCGGACAGAAGCAGCGCATCGCACTGGCCCGCGGCCTGCTGCACGATTCGGCCATCACCGTGTTCGACGAGGCCACCAGCAACGTGGACGCCGAAAGCGAGCGCCTGATCCTCGACGCGATCCACGACCTCGCCGCATCCGGCAAGACCGTGATCATGATCACCCACCGCATGGCCAACGCCGTGGACGCCAACCACGTGGTCGTGTTCGATCACGGCACGGTCGTCGAAACCGGTACGCACGCCGAACTCATGGCGGCAGCCGGCGAATACGAGCGACTGTTCCGCACGCAAAGCGCGGTGGAAAACATTGGGGATCGCGGTACCACCCCCGTACGCGACGCGAATTTCACGCATGCTGATGGCAACGCCATCGACGTCGACGATGCCGCATCCGTTGATTCCGCACAGTCCTCGTCACCGTCCCCGAACGGCACGACGATGTCCACAATGGGCCTGATCCGCCGACTGCTCGGTCAGGCCCGACCGCTCGCCGGATTCATGACCGCAGCCGTCGTTTGCGGCGTGATCGGCCATCTGGCGGCGACCCTGCTGCCCACGTTCGGTGTGATCGGCCTGTTCGCGCTCGCCGGCCACCCCGTCTGGGGCATCGGCGTCGTCCCTGCCACGATCGGACTGGCGGTGTGCGCGGTGGTCCGTAGCGCCATGCGCTACGTCGAACAGTTCATGAACCACAACGTGGCATTCCGCCTGCTCGCCCTGTTCCGCGACAAGGCGTTCGGCGCGCTGCGACGTCTTGCCCCGGCCAAACTCGCCGGACATGGCAAGGGCGATCTGGTGGCCCTGATCACCACCGACGTGGAACTGCTGGAGATCTTCTTCGCCCACACCATCTCCCCGGTGGTCATCGCCGTCGTCACCTCGATCGTGTTCGCTGCGCTGCTGGCCGGACTGAACCCGTGGTTCGCCCTGCTGCTCATCGTCGCCCACCTGACGGTAGGCGTGGCATTGCCCCGACTGTTCGCCGCGCGCGTGACGCCGCTTGGCGCGCAGATTCGCAAGACCTCGGCCGAACTTGACGACTATGTGCTCGACGGCATGCGCGGCATGGACGAGACCATCCGCTTCAACCAGGGCGAGCACCGCGTGGCTTCGATCACCGAACGCACCATGGCGTTGTGGAACCGTCGCGGACGACTCAGCCGCGCCAACGGCGTATTCGCCGGCCTCGGTGGTGTGCTGGTCGAACTGTTCACCGTGATCGCCGCGGCCATCGCGTTGTCGCTCGCGTTCGCCGACTCGCTCAGCGTGTCGAACTCGATCGTCGCCATCACGTTGATCTCCAGCTCGTTCGGCCCCACGCTCGCACTGAGCGCCCTGCCGGCCAGCCTGACCCAGACGTTCGCCTCGGCACGCCGCCTGTTCGCCCTCATGGACGAGGCTCCGGCCGTCGAGGAACGCGGCACCGCAACCCCGGACTACACCGGCATGACGCTCGACCATGTCACCTTCGCCTACCCCGGAACGGATACGCCGATCCTGACCGACGCCTCGCTGGACGTGCCGCGCACGGGCGTGCTCGGCGTGCAGGGGCGCTCCGGTGCCGGCAAGTCCACCATGCTCAAGCTGCTCATGCGGTACTGGGACCCGAACACCGGCACGGTACGCATGTCCGGCACCGATCTGCGTGACGTGGACGCGCATCATCGCCGTCGCGTACAGACCATGCTCGCCCAGGAGACCTACCTGTTCGACGGCACGATCCGCGAGAACCTGCTGCTGGCCGATCCGAACGCCAGCGAAGAGGCATTGACCGACGCCTGCCGTCGCGCAAGCGTGACCGACCTCATCGACTCGCTGCCGGACGGACTCGACACCGCCGTGGGCGAGCTGGGCGACCGTCTCTCCGAAGGCGAGCGCCAGCGCATCGGACTGGCCCGCGTGTTCCTGCGCCGCGCCGATCTGGTGCTGTTCGACGAGCCGACGAGCCGCCTCGACGCACTCAACGAGGCCGTGATCCTACGGTCCATCGACGCGCTTGCCACCACGGACGGACCGGCCGTGATGCTCGTCTCCCACCGCGAATCCGCCATGCGCATCGCCGATCGCGTGCTGCAGGTCGGCCCGGCCGCAACAGAAACGTCGGCAACGGAAACGGCGACAACGGCGGAGAAGACGGGCCGGCCGATCCGCGAGTAGGCCGAAACCGGTCGTTCTATCATGGCAGGAAGATGGATATCGTCTGACGAGCAAGGAGCACCTATGGGATTTGGACCGATTCCGAACATCACGTTGTCCAACGGCGCGGCCATTCCGCAGATCGGACTGGGCGTGCTGCGCATTGACGACGACGCCACCGCGCCGGTCGTCAAATCCGCACTCGAAGTGGGCTACCGTCACATCGACACAGCGGCCGGCTATGGCAACGAGGGCGGTGTGGGACAGGCGCTGGAAGCGTCCGGATACGCGCATGGCAGCAAGCGCGAGCAGGTGTGGATCACCACCAAGCTCCGTGACTCCGAGCAGGGATACGACTCCGCGCTCACGGCGTTCGACCGTCAGATCGGTCTGTTGCGCACGGACTACGTGGACATGTACATGATCCACTGGCCCACGCCGTTCGACTGGCGCAGCGCCGACGTGTGGCGCGCGTTCACGCGTCTGCGCGACGAGGGTCGTGTGCGCACGCTCGGCGTCTGCAACTTCCTGCCCGAGCATCTGGAACGCCTGCACGAGGAGACGGGGGAGTGGCCCGCCGTCGATCAGATCGAACTGCACCCCACCTGGCAGCAGCGTGAGGTGACCGCGTTCTGCAAGGCGCACGGCATCGCCGTGGAGGCGTACTCGCCGATCGCGCGCGGTGCCGATCTCAACGCCGGCGACGGCGTGATCGCCCGCATCGCCGAGGCGCATGGCGTCAGCCACGCCCAGGTGATTCTGCGCTGGCATATCGAGAACGGCACGATCATCATCCCCAAGTCCGTGCATCGCGAACGTCAGATCGAGAACGGCTCGCTGTTCGACTTCGCGCTCACTGCGGAGGAGCATGCGGCCATCGACGCGCTCGACGGCCCGACGCGCGCCGGCCACGATCCACGTACCTTCTCCTACAGCTGATCGCATGGCCAAACGTCGCAGACGCGCATTCCGAGGATCGTCACCGTTGGAACGGCTGGCGATCCTCGTGGTATTGGCCGTCGTGATCGGGATCAGCGCCGGACTGCTGCTGCCGCAGGTGAGCGTGACCGTGGGGCGGGCGACCGGTGAATACACGGCGACCGGCAGCGCCGCGGACACGCTGGCCACGCTTGCTGTGGTCGACGATCGCAAGCCGTCGAGCACCTACCAGCGTGACGCATTCGGCTTCCGCCAATACGATCCCGACGGCAACGGTTGCGATTCGCGCAACGATACGCTTGCCCGCGATCTGAAGAACGTCACCTATGCGAACGCCGAACGGTGTAAGGTCGAATCCGGCACGCTCGACGATCCCTACACCGGCAGGACCATCACCTTCAAACGCGGTCAGACCACCAGCGCCGCCGTGCAGATCGATCATGTGGTGGCGCTCAACAACGCGTGGAAGTCCGGCGCGGACTCGTGGGACACGAAGAAGCGATACGAGTTCAGCAACGATCCGTACAATCTGCTGGCCGTCGACGGTCCGGCTAACGTGGAGAAGGGCGATGCCGACGCGTCGGTCTGGCTGCCGCCGAACGCGTCGTACGACTGCGCGTACGTGGCCCGACAGATCGGTGTCAAGGCCAAGTATGGGCTGAGTGTGACCACGGCGGAGAAGAACGCCATGCTCAAGACGCTCGCCGAATGTCCGGGACAGGCCGTGCCCGACCGCTGAAATCGTGCCTGATCGACGAGTCGGTTCGCCACCCGATACGTGAAGGTGTTATAACGGCGCTGTGAGTATGAATGATGGGGAACGTACGAACATGGACGATCGCAATCAATCGAATCAGACGCTGAACGGTCGACAGCCGTCCGATAATCACGAACGCAATGAACATGACAGTGGCTCCGAACCCGTGGATTCCGGGTTCGTGGATCCCGATGAGGCGGCGGTGCTCGCCGCCAGCGGCAGACCCCACCACCAGCACATGCGTAGCGTGCCGAAGCTGGCCACCCCGCATACCGGGGCCAAGACCAAGCTGTCGGCCATCATCGGACCGGCCTTCGTGGCGGCCGTGGCCTATGTGGATCCGGGCAACGTGGCCGCCAACATCACCTCGGGCGCACGGTATGGATTCCTGCTCGTCTGGGTGCTGGTGCTCGCCAATGCGATGAGCGTGCTCATCCAGTACCAATCCGCCAAACTGGGCATCGTGACCGGCCAGTCGCTGCCCGCGCTGCTGGGCAATCGCATGAACCCGGGAGGACGACTGCTGTTCTTCGCGCAGGCCGAGGTGATCGCCATCGCCACCGATCTGGCCGAGGTGATCGGCGGGGCGATTGCCCTCAATCTGCTGTTCGGTCTGCCGATGTTCGTCGGCGGGTGCATCATCGGCGCGGTCTCCACCGTGCTGCTGCGGTTCCAGGGCAGGAGCCAGAATCTGTTCGAGAAGCTCATCGTGGCGCTGCTGCTCGTCATCACATTCGGTTTCATCGCCGGACTGTTCATCGAGCCGCCGGCTCCATCCAAGGTGCTCGGCGGTCTGGTCCCGCACTTCAACGGGTCGGACTCGGTGCTCATGGCCAGCTCCATGCTGGGGGCGACGGTGATGCCGCACGCGATATACCTGCATTCCACGCTGGTCAATGACCATTACGAGGGGCGCAAGGAGCGCCCCGACATCCGTCGCGAGCTGTTCGGCACCAAGATCGACGTGGTGTGGGCGCTACTGCTCGCCGGCACCGTGAATCTGGCGTTGCTGCTGCTCGCCGCGAACAGTCTGCATGGCATGTCCGGTACCGACACGATCGAAGGTGCCCAGCATGCGGTGGTGCAGGTGCTCGGACCGGTCATCGGCACGATCTTCTCGATCGGCCTGCTCGCATCCAGTCTGTCGAGTACGTCGGTGGGCACCTACGCCGGTCAGGAGATCATGCACGGCCTGTTGCACGTGGACGCGCCGATGTGGGCATGCCGCATCATCACGCTCGTGCCGGCCCTCGTGATCCTCTGGTTCAGTTCGAACCCCACGTTCGCGCTGGTGGTGGGGCAGGTGATCCTTTCGATCGGCATCCCGTTCGCTATCATTCCGCTCATGCGCTATACGCACGATCGCCAGCTCATGGGCCAATGGGCGGATGGGCCCGTCAAGCATGTGATCTTCATGCTGGTGGCCGCGCTGATCATCGTGCTCAACGTGACACTGGTGGTGCTCACCTTCATGGGGAGGAACTGACTCGGGGCATTCGGCATTCGATGTGAATGTCGCGCGATGACACGCCGATATCGCTGCAAAATTCATCCGACGTCCATGTTCGGTATACCGTCCGTCCGCTTGGAGCGTTGTGTCGTCTGTGGTCCGTCCATAATGTGGTAGACGAAAAACGATCGACGGCGGGTGTATGCGCCTGCGCAAGGAGAACAGGACGGACGATGTCGGATTCCGTGACGGCAGTGGTTGTCGCCGTAGTGATCATGGCTGTGATCGCGCTTGTGCTCATCATTCTGGCATGGCGGTACGGCGTGATGTCCGGCGAGGAGCGTGCCCAGACACGTCATGCCAGCGAACAGAACGCCATTCCGAAGTCGCTCTACGGCAGGGGAGTGTCCGCCGACGAGGCGTCACGCAATCTGCTGAAGACGCTGCGCAGCGGTGCCATCATCGTCGACGGGCTTGGCGACGTGCGGTACGCCAGTCCTCGACTGGATAATCTCGACGTCGTGCGTGACGGTCATCTGATCTCGGGGGAGATCCGTGATCTGCTTGCGCAGGTGGCCGCCGATGGGGAGATCCGCGACCGTGAGATCGAAGTGACTGCGGTATCGCCGTCCGGGCGTATCACCGACCAGTCGAACGTGTATCTGCAGGTGCGTATCGGACATATCGCCACCATCGAACCGTTGTCCGTCACGTTCGGCATGGATATCGCCAACGCCGGCGGCGCCAATGAACTGTATGTGATCTTTCTTGAGGACGTCAGCGAGAAACGGCATTTCGAGCAGATGCGCCGCGACTTCGTCACCAACGTGTCGCACGAGCTCAAGACCCCTGCCGGCGCGATATCGCTGCTCGCCGAAACCGTCTCCAGCGCCGCCGACGATCCGGACGCCGTACGCTACTTCTCCGGAAGGATCTCCAAGGAGTCCGAACGCCTGACCGAACTTGTGCAGAAGCTCATCGCCCTGCAGAAGGTGCAGGATGACAAGGGACTCGCCGCCGCGGACAGCGAGCCGGTATCCGTGCCGAAGATCGTTCGCGAGGCCGTGTCCGAAAACGAAGTGCAGGCCGCCGCCAAGCACATCGATATCCGCATGTACTTCGGCGACGATGACGAAGGCACGAGCGCCGAATACACCGCGGACGGGCAGCCTGACACATCGCTCGACGACGACATCATCGTCAACGGCGACGCCGATTCACTCAAGACAGCAGTGAAGAATCTGGTGGAGAACGCCATCCATTATTCGCCGGAGAATACGCATGTCGGCGTCAGCGTGCGGAAGAACGGCCGTGTGCAGATCCGCGTCGTCGACCAGGGCATCGGCATTCCCGCCGACGCGCAGAAGCGCATCTTCGAACGGTTCTATCGCGTCGATCCGGCACGCTCCCGTGCCACGGGCGGCACTGGTCTAGGCCTCGCCATCACCAAGCACGTCGTGCAGGACGCCGGCGGTACGATCTCCGTATGGTCCCGGCCGGGGGAGGGCTCCACGTTCACCATCGATCTGCCCAAGGCGGAAGATCAGTCCAACGACGATGATCTGCCCGAGGATGAGCATCAATCCCGTCAATCACAGGCGGAGGAGAACGCGGTGAAGCAGGATGCCGCGGACGGTGTGAACGTTACGGACAGCGCGGACGCCGTTGATGCCGAGGACGACGCTGAACAGGACTTGGTCGGTGAGGCCCGGTAGACCCGGTAGCGCCGACGATGCTTAGCAGGCCCAGATGTCTGTAGGCCTAGTGGCTTTGGTGAGTCCGGTGGCTTCGGCAGTTTTTGTCAGGACATGGTAAGCCGGGTCCCGCCACATGTGACTTCCGTGCGTTACTTCGCGCGCATTCGCAGACTCATATCGCATGCCTGTGCATATGAAACGCTCCGGCTTCCTGAATCGGTACGATACCTATCGGGAAGCCGGAGCGTTTCATCTATGCGGATTCACATGCGGATTCACATTCACGGATCCCGACGGAATCTACGGAATCCTACGAAGATTGTTCTACAAACCGTCTCGTACTACTCCGCCGGCTCGTCGATCTTGTAGCCAAGACCGCGCACGGTGGTGATGTAGTGCGGATGGGCGGGATCCTCCTCGATCTTGGAACGCACACGCTTGATGTGCACGTCCAGCGTCTTGGTGTCGCCAACGTAATCCGAACCCCACACGCGGTCGATCAGCTGATGGCGGGTGAGTACACGGCCCTTGTTCTGCATCAGGTATTCGAGCAGCTCGAACTCCTTGAGCGGGAAGAAGGCGTTCTCGCCGTGCACCGTCACCGCGTGCTGTCCCACCTGCATGCGGATCGGTCCGCACACCAGCGGAATATCGTCGTCGGCGGAATCGGAGCCATCCGCGCTGCCGGGCGCGCGACGCAGCACCGCACGTACACGGGCCAGCAGCTCGCGGAACGAATACGGCTTGGTCACATAGTCGTCCGCGCCGATCTCCAGCCCCACGACCTTGTCGATCTCCGAGCTTTTCGCCGTCAGCATGATGATCGGCACGCGGCTCTGTTCGCGGATCCTGCGGCACAGTGACGTGCCGTCCAGACCGGGGAGCATAAGGTCGAGCAGCACCAGATCCACACCGCCCTTGGTGAACAGCTCAAGGCCCTCTTCCCCGGTGGCTGCCGCCACCACGTCGTAGCCTTCATGGGTGAACTGATAGACCAGGGGCTCCCGGTAGGATTCCTCGTCTTCGACGACCAGTATGCGGGTCATGTGATTGACTCCCTCTCGTGTTGATTTGCCCGTGGCTTTGCGGCCAAAGGCAACTTACTCAGGCACAGACAGCATACATCGTCGGGTTGATACCTGAGATTCACCATGCAAACGTCAGAACTTTACCCAGCGTACGTTATCGGAAGCTACACAATCTACATCCAAACGATGTAGAAAGCAGATATCAGCACAAGTTCACTTTCCGTTCACCGACTTTGGTCTTGGGCTATCAAAGTCTCTCATAGTCTTGAATTGTCATGAAAAAGCGTGTTTTGCCAATGACAACAACCTGAAGGCGGCACGCGGTCGCGAATACGGTTAATTACGGTTCTCCGATGTTCGCGACGGAAAAGGATACAAGAGGGAATAGTTATGCGAAAGAACATTCTTATGCGTTCCGTGGCCGTCGTGTCCGGTCTGGCCATGCTCGCCTCTCTGGCGGCCTGCGGTGACAACACCTCCGGCTCCAGCAACGGATCCAGCTCCTCCAGCTCCGCCGAGAAGATCTCCGGCGACTTCCAGGGTGCCGGCGCCTCCTCCCAGCAGAGCGCCGTCGAAGCTTGGATCGCTTCCTACCAGGCCACCAACCCCGACGCCAAGATCGCCTACAACCCGGTCGGCTCCGGCGCTGGTGTCACCACCTTCCTCACCGGTGCCACCGCATGGGCTGGCTCCGACGCCTCCCTGACCAGCGAGCAGGTCGACAAGTCCAAGGCCGTGTGCGCTGACAACACCACCGCCTTCGACATCCCGGCCTACATCTCCCCGATCGCCGTGGTCTTCAACCTCAACGGCATCTCCGGTCAGGACAAGCACCTGAACATGGACGCTGACACCGTCGCCAAGATCTTCGACGGCAAGATCACCAAGTGGAACGACGATGCCATCGCCAAGCAGAACCCGAAGGTCACTCTGCCTGACACCGCCATCACCGTGGTCCACCGTTCCGATAAGTCCGGCACCACCCAGAACTTCGTCAGCTACCTCAAGGATGCCGCTCCGAGCTCCTGGACCTACGACCTGAGCGAGAACTGGCCGAACGAAGTCGGTCAGGGTGGTAAGGGCACCTCCGGTGTCATCAGCACCGTCAAGCAGGCCGACGGCACCATCGGCTACGCCGATGCCTCCCAGGCCGGCGACCTCGGCACCGTTGCCCTGAAGGTCGGCGAGAAGTACGTGCCGTACTCGGCTGAAGCCGCCTCCAAGGTCGTCGACGCCTCCCCGCTCGACGAGTCCGCCACTGGTGAGAACCGCGTGGTTGTCAAGCTCGACCACAACACCACCGCCGACGGCGCCTACCCGCTGGTGCTGGTCTCCTACGACATCGCCTGCCCGGCCTACAAGGACGCCAACACCGCCAAGTTCGTGAAGTCCTGGCTGACCTACGTGGTGAGCAAGGATGGTCAGGACGTGGCCGCCAAGAACGCCGGTTCCGCTCCGCTGTCCGACACGATGCGCGCCAAGATCACCAAGTCCATCGACGCCATCAAGACCGAGTGAACCGAATAATCGGTAACTGAGTCCAGGAATCCAAATCCGATCAGGCCGCGGTGTTTCCGCCTGAAGCGAGAAGCACTGCGGCTTTGTCGGGTCTAGATCCGACCACTACTTTGTGTAAGGAGAACCCGTGAGTTCGCAAGACAAAGCGGTAGTTCAGGAGAACACTGGAAAGACCGGAGATAAGGTCTTCAAGTTCTTCGCCTACGCCGCCGGTATTCTGATCCTCGTCGCGCTCGCAGCAGTGGCTCTGTTCCTGCTGTTCCGTGCGTGGCCCCTCATCGGCGGAGATCAGTCCGCCAACGCCGCCACCGTGGAATCGTTCACCGGTGGAAAGGCGCACAACTTCTGGCAGTACGTCGGACCGCTTGTGTTCGGTACAGTCCTCGTCGCAGCTCTGGCACTGATCATCGCCTTCTTCATCGCCGTGGGCATCGCACTGTTCATCTCGCACTACGCGCCGAAGCAGGTGGCTGTGGTGCTGAGCTCCGTCGTCGATCTGCTGGCCGCCATCCCCTCCGTTATCTACGGTCTTTGGGGTGGTCTGATTCTGGTCCCGGCCATTGGCCCCTTCTGGAACTGGGTGGCCACCTACCTCGGTTGGATTCCGATCTTCGAGGGTCCTGCCGCCAGCCCGGCTCGTACGGTCGCCACGGTCGCCGTGGTGCTCGCCGTCATGATCCTGCCGATCATCACCTCCGTGTCGCGCGATATCTTCCAGCAGGCTCCGCGTCTGCAGCAGGAAGCCGCTCTCGCTCTGGGTGCCACCAAGTGGGAGATGATCAAGCTCGCCGTCATTCCGTTCGGCAAGTCCGGTGTCGTGTCCGCCTCCATGCTCGGCCTTGGTCGTGCACTTGGTGAGACGATGGCAGTCCTCATGATTCTGTCCCCTGGCCTCACCTACTCTGTCAAGCTGCTGCAGGCTTCCCAGAGCCAGACGATCGCTGCAAACATCGCCGCGCAGTATCCTGAAGCCAACGATTTGGGCGTCTCCACGCTGATCGGAACCGGTCTGGTGCTGTTCATCATCACCTTCCTGGTCAACTTCATCGCCCGTAAGATCACTGAGAAAGCGAGCGTGTGATGACTTCCGCAAACCCCACCGAATTCAGCAAGGTCAAGCAGCCTGACTTCGACAAGCTTGCTCCTACGCGCTCGTTCATCGAGGCTCGTAAGCGCAAGGACATCATCATGCAGGGCCTCATCTACGTGGCCTTCATCATCGCCCTGATCCCGCTGATCTCCGTGCTTTGGACCACGTTGTTCAACGGTATCAAGCGCCTGAACATCAACTTCCTCACCTTCAACATGACGGGCGTCATCGGTGGTAACCCGACTCCGTCCGGTGGCTACGGTGGTGTGCTCCACGCCATCATCGGTACGCTGGAGATCACGCTCGGTGCCATGGTCATCTCCATCCCGATCGGTCTGATGTGCGCCGTCTACCTTGTGGAATACGCACAGCGCGGCGGCAAGCTCGCCCAGTCGATCTCCCTGCTCGTCGACGTCATGAGTGGTATCCCGTCCATCGTCGCCGGTTTGTTCGCATACTCGATGTTCACGATCTTCTTCGGACCCGGTACCATCAACGGTTTCGAAGGTTCCGTGGCATTGTCGCTGCTGATGATCCCGACCGTGGTCAAGACCAGTGAGGAAATGCTGAAGATCGTGCCTCACGATCTGCGCGAGGCCTCCTACGCTCTGGGCGTGACCAAGCAGCGTACGATCACCAAGATCGTGCTCCGCACCGCCCTTCCGGGTATCGTCTCCGGTGTGATTCTGGCAATCGCACGAGTCATCGGTGAGACCGCTCCTCTGCTTATGACCGCTGGCTTCATCTCCAGCACCAACGTCAACCTGTTCAGCGGACAGATGACCACCCTCCCTGTGTTCGTCTACCAGGAGTACAGCAAGCTCTCCGTGACCTGCCCGGCTTCCGCCGACGCCAGCTGCGTGCCCACCATCCCGATGGAACGCGCCTGGGCCGCCGCTCTCGTGCTGATCATCATCGTGCTTCTGCTGA
Organism: Bifidobacterium sp. UTCIF-39; assembly: GCF_006408715.1. Classification (NCBI taxonomy): domain Bacteria; kingdom Bacillati; phylum Actinomycetota; class Actinomycetes; order Bifidobacteriales; family Bifidobacteriaceae; genus Bifidobacterium; species Bifidobacterium sp. UTCIF-39. The sequence continues at coordinate 14,796 of NZ_JEOG01000004.1, forward strand.
ACCTGCTCGGACGTTGGGTCGCCAAGGTCTTCGCCGTGAAGACGGAACAGTAAGTCGCCGCATAGAACGAATCAAGTTAAGGAAAACAAATGGGACAGCGAATTGATGTCAACCATCTGAACGTCTACTACGGCAACTTCCTCGCCGTCGAAGACGTGAACATGAAGATTGAGCCGAACAAGGTTACCGCATTCATCGGACCTTCCGGCTGTGGTAAGTCCACCGTGCTGCGCACCCTCGACCGCATGCACGAGATCATCCCCGGCGCCCACTGCAAGGGCGAGGTTCTGCTCGAAGGCAAGAACCTGTACGCTCCGGACGTTGACCCCGTGGCCGTGCGTCGTGACGTCGGCATGGTGTTCCAGCGCCCGAACCCGTTCCCCACGATGTCCATTCGTGAGAATGTGCTCTCCGGTGTGACCCTGAACAACCGCAAGATCAGCAAGTCCGACGCTGACGAGCTTGTCGAGTGGGCTCTGCGTGGTGCCAACCTGTGGGAAGAGGTCAAGGATCGTCTTGACAACCCCGGCATCGGTCTGTCCGGTGGTCAGCAGCAGCGTCTGTGCATCGCCCGCGCCGTGGCTGTGCACCCGCAGGTGCTGCTCATGGATGAGCCCTGCTCCGCTCTTGACCCGATCTCGACCCTGGCCGTCGAGGATCTGATCAACGAGCTCAAGGGCGACTACACGATCGTGATCGTGACCCACAACATGCAGCAGGCATCTCGTATCGCCGACTACACCGGCTTCTTCAACCTGAAGGCCGTCGGTCAGCCTGGTCACCTTGAGTACTTCGCTGACACGGACACCATGTTCCACAATCCTCAGAACGAAGAGGCCGAGCGTTACATCTCCGGTCGCTTCGGCTGATCCACTCCGCCGGGGGAACTTTCGCATGGCTGTGTCTGCACGGGTTATGTGCGGTCGGTGTGCGTGGAGGCCGTATGGTTGTACACGGCTTTCACACCGCCGTCGGCAGCGCATAGCCTAGTGCGCACGGTTTCCCTCCTCCCGGCGGTTTTATTCTTCCCCTGTGTTTTTTCTTCTCTCCACTGGGGATGCCAAGGGCTCCTGCTTCTGCCTACGGGCAGACAGGAGCCTTTTGTATTGTGCCGTGGCGTTCTGTCACCTCTTTCGGTTCTGTTTCACGATGCTCTGGTATCGGTTCATAATCGGGGGGTAAGGGTCGGAACGTGGGTTTATTCGCGTGCGTTGGCGTGTCGTTGGGGCCATAAGCCCTCATCACCCAACGACTAATGCTCCTTGCGACGCATGTGTGTGGCCAACAAGCACGGGGAACAAATCCCGGTGCCTATCCGACGCACGCGTGTGACACACACGCACCGGGGACGGTCCGCGGTGTCCATCGGGCGCATACGTACGTCGAACAGGCACCGGGAGCGAAGCTTCGTGCCTATCGGACGCACGCATACGCCCAACAGGCACCGGAGACGATCTCCGATACTCATCGGACGCACGCATGCGTCGAACACGCACCGAATTGCTCAGGCCCGGGGCATAGGCGCCGAGCATGTTTCCGTACGCCGGCCGAGGGACAGGGGGCAGCGCGTGGGTCTCATTCGCATCGTCGGCTTGCCGCCGGCTGGCGTGACCGGCCCGGCCTTTCCGACGTCGAATCCGCTTTCGCAGGCGTCGGCATCCTTCTTCGCATCGCAATCCCAGGCAATGGGGCATCCCTGCCCTTGCCGGTCTGAGGCCGCATACGGAACAAGCCAACCGGATACATGCGAACTCCAATCCGAACGCCGAAACGCCCAACTTCTCGCCCGCACCTTCAGCATTGTTCCCGATGCCCATAGTCGCACATAGTCCGCTTCTCTGTTGCCCTTCGCTGCGGGTTTGTTGTGCAGACCGTTTTGACCAGCAGTGTGGAGGTTGTCATACTGCGGGTTTGTTGGGATGATGTGTGAGACCCGCAGTGAGGTACTTTCTTCACTGCGGGTTTGTTATGCAGACCATTTGTACCTGCAGTAAGCCCCTTGTTTCGCTGCGGGTTCGTTGCATGGAATGACTGGACCCGCAGTGTTGATTCGGGTTCGCTCCCTGCACTCGTCGTAATCTCGGAATCATTGATACCAATGCCGATACCCATATACAAATAATCCCCGCCCGGATTAGCCCGGGCGGGGATTACGTATGAGATCGGTCAGTCGCGGATCGGCGAATCAGAGGATCGGCGAATCAGTAGCTGTGATGGGACAACCAATACGTGTAGGCCTGCTGGATTCCGCCGTAACGGTCGTTGCAGTAGCCGATGAACCACTTGAGCTGAGTCTGGTAGTTGGTCTTCCAGTCGGCGCCGGCGGAAGCCATCTTGCTGCCGGGCAGTGCCTGCGGCAGGCCGTATGCGCCGGAGGATGCGTTGGTGGCCGTCACATTCCAACCGGATTCGTGGTTGATGATGTACACCATGCCGGTGAAGTCGGCTTCCGTGTAGCCGTTGGACAGCAGGTAGTCATGTGCCCACTGCTGCATGTCGCTGGCAGGAATGGTGGTGCCGATGTCGTTGGACGACGAATCGGACGAACCGGCGTCGCTCTTGTTGGACGTGCTCGGCGTGGAGGAGGCCGTGCTGCCGGTGCCGATAAGCACCACCTTGTTCACAGGGGCCTTCTTCACGTAGGAGCTGATCGTGTTGCTGGAGACGACGTTGCCGCCGGACTTGGTGACCAGGTTCGTGGCCTCCATCACGCCGGCCTCGCCCTCGGTCTTCACCTTGGTGGTGCCTGCGGGCAGGGAGTCGGTCTTCTCCTCGACGGTGTTGAACGGAATCTCGGTGTCGGCGGTCTCGATGGTGCTGCCGGCACGCTCGATGGTGATGGTGGTCGACTCGGTGACCTTGGTGTCAAGGCTGGGGGAGACGGAATCCTCCGGCTCCAGGGTGATGCTGCCCTGATCCAGCACGGACTTGACGTCGGTGAAGTCGGTGCCCAGCACCAGGCGGGATTCGCCGTTGATGACGACCTTCACATAGGCGGTGTTGGCGTCGGACCCGCGGGCGTCGCCACGGGATGCCGCCTTGAACGCGTTGACCTCGTCGCTCTTGGTGGCGGAGTACGAGGAGATGCTCTGCTGCGCATGAGTGGGGTTCGTCTGATAGAAGTCACGGGAGACGATGCCGCCGCCGATCAGCAGTGCCGCGGCCGCGCTTCCGGCTGCAATACGCATCCACTGACGTTTGGTAAGGCGTTTGAGGATAAATTCCTTCGGTTTGCGATGACTCGCCATGAATCTCCTTAGATCGACCGATAAGGCTCACACTGCCTCCATATTCTACCGATCGGTTATGACGAGGGAAAAAATTCCGGTGCGGCGTACACCGTGTCGCCACACCGGAAGTGGTATATGCGTCGGGATATGTGAACGTCGGACGTTACCCGGACTAACTGGGCCTACGTCGTCTAGCTCGCATTACTCGGCCTTGGGAGCGTCCTCCAGCTCCTTCACCTTGCCGATCAGCGTCTCGAGATCGGAAGGACGCAGCGCGCCGGCCTGCTTGAACACCACTTCGCCGTTGTGGATCGCGATCAGCGTGGGTACTGCGGAGATGCCGGCCGCCTGGGCAAGACCCTGCTGCTGGTCGATATCCACCTTGGCGAAGTACACGTCGTCGTGGGTCTCCGAAGCCTTTTCAAAGGTCGGGCCGAATGCACGGCACGGACCGCACCACGTGGCCCAGAAATCGATGAACACCAGCGGGTTCTTGGTGATCGTCTCTTCGAAGTTTTCGGTGGTCAGCTCATGGGTCGCCATAATCGTCCTCCTATCGCGTGCGTCGCGTCCGCATCGCTTTCTGTGATGGAAGACCGCGCGCAACCGCACATCAATGGGTAAATCGCTACCAGCATCTCATAGCGGACCGCGACACGACAGTGGGTAAGCTCATGGCGCAGGATCGTCGACGGGTGTTCCACGTTGCGTGATTTCCCACGATTCGTGTCGCGTTTGCAAAGGCCGTCGTCATGAAAAGGTCATGTGGCGGGCCGATAATGGTGGGCATGCCGGTTCTTAATGACGAAGTGCCCGACGAGGGCGACTACGACGCCTCGCGTCGCCGTGGCGAGTTCGACAACATCACTCCCGATGATTTCATTCGCGGCTCCGACGGCAGCAATCCTCCGGGATGGCTGAGTTCTGCGGAGATCGATGATCTGCGCGGCAAGATGCCGATCGTGTACGTGGAGGTGGTCCCGGTGCGCGCCGACGACTTCGGCCGCATCTCCAAGGTGGGCACGCTGCTGCACATGGGTCCCGACGGCATGATCGAACGTACGCTGATCTGCGGTCGTGTGCTGTTCCATGAATCGTTGCGCGAGGCGGTGGCCCGTAACATCGCCAAGGATCTGGGCGACATCGCCCTGCCGTTGTTGCCGCTGAGCCTCCAGCCGTTCACCGTGGCGGAGTTCTTCCCCACGCCGGGCGTTTCCGAATTCTACGATCCCCGTCAGCACGCGGTGACGTTGTGCTATGTGGTGCCGATCGCCGGCGACTGCAAGCCGCAGGACGAGACGCTGGACGTCGAATGGGTGGACCCGGCCGAGGTGCGACGTCCCGACTTCATGGCGCAGATGGCCGGCGGACACGGCGAGATTCTCCGTCGTGCCATCGGCTGGGCCGGCTGACGACGCAACCGTGCGTAATCAGTAGTCAGTAGTCAGTAGTCACACGACACAACATATATCCCGATATATCCCGACATATATCGACGAATCAACGACCAGACGAATCAACGACCAAGGGAAGGACTTGAACGATCATGACCATGACGATTCTGCGGACGACGTATCGCGAGCCCGCCGCAAACGTGGATCAGGGTGTGCCGGTGGTGTTGGTGCACGCATTCCCGATCGATCATCGCGTGTGGGACGAATGTGCGTCCGTGCTGTGCGCGATCAGCGAGGGCGAGCAGGATCGCCCGTTCGCGCTGTACGGACTGGAGATGCCCGGTGCCGGCGAGTGCCCGGTGCCCTCCGCCGAGCAGACCGGCCCGGTGGCCGACGACGGCGCCTACCCTGAGGCCATGGATCGCATGGCGGAGTCGTTCGTCAGGGAGTTCCTCTCCACCGGTCACACCAAGGCCGTGTGGGTGGGCATCTCCATGGGCGGATACCTCACGCTTGCTGTGCACCGTCTGCATCCCGAGGTGGTGGCCGGCGTGGTGCTGTGCGACACCAAGTCCGAGGGCGACGGCCCGACAGCCCGCGCCAACCGTCTGCGCATCGCGAACGTATGCGAGACCGAGCACACCGTGGAGCCGGTCATGCACTTCGCCCAGCCGCAGCCGGACGATTCCGACTTCAAGAAGTCACCGGCGTTCATCGACCTGTTCACGCGCTGGATCAACGAACAGCATCCGGAAGGCGTGGCATGGCGTCAGCGCATGGCTGCGGGACGGCCGGACGAGACGCCGCAGCTCGCGAAGATCACCGTGCCCGCCGGTCTGGTGTCCGGCACGCTCGATCCGTCCAGCGCCCCCGATCGCATGCGCCCCATGCTGGAGAAGATGACCGGCACTGAATGCGCGTTCACCACGGTGTACGACGCCGGACACTTCACCTGCGTGGAAAAGCCCGACGTGGTGGCCCGTGCGATTCTCGACGTGCAGCATCGCGCGTCCACTATGTGATATTGACGAAAGGAAACTACGACAATCATGGCTGACTTCTCGGCGTTCTCCCCGCTGGCGCTTACGCAGACGCTGCCGTTCCTGCCGCTTGCCCAAGGCACCATCGACTACGAGGTGGACCGCCGCGGCGAGGAGGGGCTGATCGACACATTGCTCGCCGATCCGTCCACGCGCGTGATGCTCGTCAACCACGGTCTGATCGCCGTGCCGAAGGGACAGGGCGCCAAGGTCGATCTTGAGTCGGCGAAGATCCGTCCCGCGCTCGTACCCGGATCCTATGTGGTCGACGATGTGCGCGGTCGCAACGGCATCGTCGCGATGTTCCTCGGCACCGACCGCACCGAGTCGGCCAGCGGAACGCATTATGTGGCACTGGACATCACCCGGGCGGTGCAGACGGTGCCCGATGACGCCCGAATCGGCGCTGATCATGCCTTTGACGGATCGACGGCATCGCCCGTCGCCCGCGCGGCCGAGATCTTCGACTGGGTGGACCTGCGCGGATTCGCGCCGCACGCCAGCGCCCGAGACGCCGGACTGGCCACCAGTGCCGTCACCGTGGGCATCTGGCACGACCGTCAGCGATTCTGCCCGTGCTGCGGTTCGCAGGTCCGCCCGGCGCTCGCCGGCTGGGCCCAGCGCTGCACCAACGAATCCGACGGCAACCGCATCCTGTTCCCCCGCATCGAACCGGCGGTGATCACGCTGATCGTCGATGGCAGCAACCGCGTGCTGCTGCAGCACAACACCGCATGGCGGAACAACCTCTACTCGGCGTCGGCCGGATTCGTGGAGGCCGGCGAGAACCTTGAACATGCCGCCCGCCGTGAGGCCAAGGAGGAGACCGGCATCACGCTCGGCGAGGTAAAATACCTGGGATCGCAGCCGTGGCCGTTCCCGTCGTCGCTCATGATGGCGTTCAAGGCACGTGCCCTGAGCACGGAGATTCGCGTGGATCATAAGGAGACCGGCGATGCGCAGTGGTTCACTCACGACGAGTTCACCAACGCCATGATCACCGGCAGGATCGAGGTGCCGGGCAAAGCCACCATCGCCCGATACATGATCGAGGAATGGTACGGTCAGCCGCTCAGCTGACATGAACTGTCAGCCGATTCCCATACCCCCTTCAGCAAGTATTTCGTAAGTGTTCGCCCATGCCATACGGCTCTGTTCACTGCGGGACGAGTGTGGGATTGATCATAGATTGTTCATAACGGCGTTGTCATTTCGACGGGTATAGTGGACAGCGTTGCAAGACGCGATAATCGCGAGAAATGGAAGATTATGACTGACGACAAGGACTTCGGATACACAGGGTCCGCCGGGGACTCGGCCTTCGATTTCCCCACAGCCGCGGCCCCGTCTCCCGACGAGGCGCAGACCGTCACCATGATGCCGCTTGGCAACCCCGGCGTTCCCACGGCATCCGGTGTGGCATCCGGTGCCGCTGCTGGAGCATCCACCGTGGCATTCACCCCTATGAACTTCAGCGCGCCCTCGGCCGCGGCGGCCGAGGCGACGGCATCCCCCTTCGCTCCAGTGAACGGCGGCACGGTACCGCCGACGGACAACGGACGTGCGGCCTTCGCCGCGGCCGGCGACCCTGATGACGCCGTCATCGCAGTGAAGCACCGCAGGAAGAAGCCGGTGGCGCTCATCGTCGTGCTGTCGATTCTCGCCGCACTCGTCGTGCTGTTCGCCGGCTACGTGTTCGGCGGCCAGTACTACTTCAAGGACAAGGCCGCTCCGGGAGTCTCCCTCGGCGGCGTTTCGGTCGCCGGCCAGACCGCCGATGAACTGAAGACCACGGTGGACAACGCCGTGAAGAACTCCTCCGTGAAGGTGACCACCACCAAGGGTGCGTCCACCACCGCATCGCTGTCCGAGCTCGGCGTGACCGTCGACGTGAACAAGACCGTGGATAAGCTGCTTGCCGCCACCAAGAGCAACGCGCTGTCCACCGTCAACCCGTTCGCCAAGAGCGAGGTCGGCCTCGTCACCTCCACCGACAAGCTCGCCATGAGCACCTACCTGTCCGACAAGCTCATCGGCGACGATGCCCGCGTGGTCAACGCCAACGTCGAATACAACGCCGACGACAACCGGTTCGTCGCCACCGAATCGCGCGACGGCGAGTCGCCGACGATCGACGGCGTGGTCAATGCAGTCAACGCGCTGGCCACCGACCCGGGCACCACCAAGGCAGTGACCATCGACACCGAAACCGTGTCCGCCCCGATCAGCGACAAGACCGCCACCGATGCGGCCGCCGCCGCGAACAAGCGCATCGACTCCGACATCGTGATCAGCAACGGCGCATCCAAGAGCTTCACGATCCCCTCATCCGAGATCGCCAAGTGGATCAAGACCACCGGCGATCCGACCAAGGGCACCATCGAACTGACCTACGACGAGGACGCCATCAAGTCCTATCTGGCAAGCACCCTGCCCGACAAACTCAAGCAGGATGCCGTGGCCGAGGAGAACGTCGTCAACAGCAAGGGCACGGTGATCACCACCAGCGTCAAGGGCGTGGACGGCGTGGAGGTGTCCGGCACCGACAACACCGCGACCCAGGTACTCACCGCCCTGCAGAACGGCACCGGCAGTGAGATCAAGGCCGACGTCAAGGTGACCAAGCACGAGACCAAGTCCCGTCAGGTCAACTACGACGTCGAAAACGGCGATCCGCACATGGTGATCAACCTGAGCGAGCAGAAGGCCTACGCCTACAACGGCACCACGCTCGTCAAGACCTTCGATGTCTCCACCGGCAAGACCAGCACCCCCACCGATACGGGTACGTTCTTCGCCACGCTGAAGTACCAGACGCAGACCATGCGCGGCGAGGACTACGTCACGCCGAACGTGCAGTGGATCACCTACTACAACGGCGGTGAGGGCTTCCACGCCGCACCGTGGAACGTCGCCGGCATCGCCAGCGGTACGCCGAAGTCGCATGGCTGCACCAACATGAGCACCGACGATGCCAAGTGGGTGTACGACTTCCTGCCGATCGGAGGCATGGTCGAGGTCGTGGGCAGCACCCCCACCTCCGCCGTCCGCTGACGTCACGTCGATTCATGACAATGACCGAATGGTAACCGCCTGACGGTAGGCTGGGAGTATGACAGACGAACAGAATACTGAAATGACCGCAAGCGACATCGCCGCGGACATCGCCGTTCCGGAACATCTGCTCTACTCCGACGACCACGTGTGGGTCGATGATTCCGTGGACCCGGCGGTGCTCGGCATCACCGAGTTCGCCACAAGCCAGATCGGCGACCTCGTGTTCGTGGATCTGCCCGAGGTCGGCACCCGCGTCGAGGCCGGTGACGAGATCGTGCAGCTTGAATCCTCCAAGGCGGTTTCGCCGATGATCAGCCCGGTGGCCGGAGAGGTCAAGTACGTCAACCGCGAGGCGTACGACGATCCCAGCGTCGTTGACACCGATCCCTATGGTGAGGGCTGGCTGGTCAAGATCGAACTCGACGATGACGAACCCGATCTGCTCAGCGCGGACGAATACGCCAAGGTGGCCCATGACTGACGTCACCAAGACGATCGGAGAACCCGACTCCGGGCGCTCCGATCAGTTTTCCGGCTCCGAGGAGCCGATCATCGCGCAGCCCGCCAGCTCGAACTTCGACGCGGCGGGCCGCTATGAGCGCATCGACATCAAGCCGTTCGCCGTGCGCATTACCCGTCGCGTCATCACCCGCACGTTCGGCCTGTGGAGCCGCATCTCCACGACCATCGTGAAGCGCATGGGCTGGTTCCCGCGCGTGGAACCCTACGTGGGCTATGGCACCGGCGCTTACTCCCGACTGATCTGCCGCACCGTGTACGCGCCGATCAACCGCGTGTCCGGGCTGGTGCAGCGTGGCATCCGCAATGCGTTCATGGTTCCCGCGGCGGGCATCCGCGTGCGCATCAGCATCGACAACACCGAACTGCGCACCGTGCAGGTCGGCGTCTCCGAAGCCTATGACGCCGTGGACAACAGCCGTGCCAAGAGCAGCGAATACGCCATCTCCGATGTGCAGGGCTATCTCGATCTGGTCACCGAACGCGATCTGACGCCCGGCGTGCATGACGTGTCGTATGTGGTGGACGGACGCCGTCCCTGCCACGCCCCGCTGTACACGTTCCCCGCCGACGCGGAGGTCGGCATCATCTCCGACGTGGACGACACCGTGATGGTCACGCAGGTTCCCAAACTATGGCGGGCCGTATACAACATGCTGTTCCTGGATCCGAGCAAACGCATGTCCGTGCCGTCGATGTCGGTGTTCTATTCGAAGCTGAGCGAGCAGTTCCCCGACGCGCCGTTCTTCTACCTGTCGACGTCGCCGTGGAACGTGGAGAGTTCGATCCGTCATTTCATCGACGAGCATGGATTCCCTGAAGGCCCGCTGCTGCTGCGCGACCTCGATCCGCGTCCCAAGACGTTCATTCCGACCGGCGTGCAGCACAAGCTCGAGTTCGTGGAACAGCTGATGGCCGACTTCCCGCGCATGCGGTTCATTCTGATCGGCGACGACGGGCAGAAGGATCCGACCACGTATGCGACGATCGCCCGCCGATACCCCGGTCGTGTGATTGCCATCGGCATTCGCCAGCTGTCTCCCGGCGAATCCGGCCGCCCGCTGCAGCGAGTGACGGGCGTGACCGCATCGCGGCCCACACCGGTGACCGACGTTCCGGTGTTCTACGGCCTCAACGGCGTGAATCTGATGAAGACGATGCTGCCGTATCTGCGCAACCTGTTCAAGTAAGTTCTGTAGCCGTCATGTCCGTTGCCTGGCATGACCTGATACGTGGTGATCGCCCATAGCCTATCGTGGACGTGAGTGTCACAATCCTGCGAATTAAGTGAGATACTGAAATTTATGACTGTTGACAATGTTTGGTCGGATATCACCGGACTGATGCCGCCCAAGGCGGTGAAGGAGCCGAAGCTGCGCAACGCGCAGGGGGAGACGTTCAACGATCCGTACGAGTGGATGCGCGACAAGGATTCCGAACGCGTGCAGAAGTTCGTGGCCGAGGAGAACGACTATTGCGAGCGCCGCATGGCCGGTCTGAAAACGCTGCGTGGCACGCTGTTCGAGGAGATCAAGACCCGCGTGCAGGAAACCGATATGTCGGTGCCGACGCGCATGAACGGCTACTGGTATTTCACGCGCACCGAGGAGGGCAAGCAGTACGGCATCCAGTGCAGGGTGCCGATTCGCGGCGAGGATGACTGGGATCCGCCGTCGATCAGCGCGTCCGCCATGCGCGGCGATGCGCTGGGCGGCGAGGAGATCGTGTTCGATTGCAACGCGGAGGCCGAGGGACACGATTTCTTCAGCGTCGGCGGGCTTGATCTGAGCCATGACGGCCGCTATCTCGCGTACAGCGTGGATACGGCCGGCGACGAACGATACGATCTGCGCGTCCGTGATCTGCAGACCGGGGAGGATTTCCCCGAGGTGATCACGGAGGTGTCGGGTGGTGGCTGCATCACGCCGGACGGCCAGTGGCTGTTCTACACGCGCGTGGACGACGCCTGGCGTCCGTATTGCGTGTGGCGTCATCGTGTGGGCACGCCCGCCGATCAGGACGTGCAGGTGTACAACGAGCCCGACGAGCGCTTCTGGGTGGGCGTGGGAACGTCGTTCGATGAGGAGCATATCATCATCGAATCGAGTTCCAAGACCACGTCCGAGGTGCTGATGCTGCCGGTGACCGATCCGGAAGGCGAGTTCCAGCCGTTCATCGAGCGCATGCCCGGCGTGGAATACGACGTGAGCTTCGCCCGGTTCGAAGACGATGGCGGCGACATTCCGGTGGCGTTGGTGATCCACAACGTGAGGAACCCCAACTTCGAGATCGACGTGATCGACATGCGCGCGCACAAGCCGCCGTACACGCTTGGCGAGGGCATGCGCGTGGCGCAGGGTTCGCCGGCGGGCTGCGAGCCGCCGCAGGGCCGCAAGTTCACGCCGGCCACGCGCGCGATCCGATATGAGTCGGTCAGTTCGCTCAGTGAGATCTCCGACAATCCGGAGATTCTGCAGGGCGTGCAGGGTCTGCGCATCGAGGGCATCGCGATGTATCGCAACTTCGTGGCGCTGTCGTACCGTGCGAACAGTCTGCCGCAGCTGGCCGTGATGCCCAAGTACGCGGCCAAGGAGGATTTCCTCGCCGGACGCCCGTGGGGATTCGGCGGAATCGTGCCGCGTGTGCCAGGCAAGCTGTATTCGATCGGCATGAGCGGCAATCCGTCGTATGATGCGCCGCGCATCCGTTACACCACGGTGAGCTATACGCAGCCGGGCGAGCTGCACGAATACGATCCCGTCACCGACACCGATGTGCTGCTCAAGCGCTCGCATGTGCTGGGTGACTTCGATCCGTCGGATTATGCGGAGAAGCGCATGTGGGTGCGTGTGCGCGACGGCGAGCATGTGCCGGTGTCGCTGGTGTGGCGTCGCGGTCTGGTGCCGGCGCTTGAGGGCACGAAGGAGGGACTGACCGACGAGCTGATTGAAGCGCCGCGTGAGCTGATTCTCTCGTGGGAGGACATGTCGGCGCGCTACGACCGTCGTGAGGCTCCGATGTTCATCACCGGCTACGGTGCGTACGAGATCAGTTCGGATCCGAGCTTCTCCGTGCCAAGGCTGAGCCTGCTTGATCGTGGTGTGCTGTATGCGGTACCGCATGTGCGCGGCGGCGGCGAGATGGGCCGTGCCTGGTACGAGCAGGGTCGCAAGCTCAACAAGATGAACACGTTCATCGATTTCATCGACGTGACGGCCGCATTGCAGCGCAACGGCATCGCCGATCCGAAGCGTACGGTGGCGAACGGCGGTTCCGCCGGCGGTCTGCTTATGGGCGCGGTGGCGAACATGGCCCCGCAGCTGTATGCGGGCATCGAGGCGGACGTGCCGTTCGTGGACGCGCTCACGTCGATTCTCGACACCTCGCTGCCGTTGACCGTGACCGAATGGGATGAGTGGGGCGATCCGCTGCACAATGCCGAGGTCTACCGGTACATGAAGCAGTATTCGCCGTACGAGAACGTGAAGAACGCCGACGAGCGCGAGCAGGAGTTCGGCACCCGTCAGTTCCCGGCCATGTTCATCACCACGTCGATGAACGACACCCGCGTGCTGTATGTGGAGCCGCTCAAGTGGCTGGCCCGTCTGCAGGAGCCCGAGGTGGAGGTCGACGCGGTGGCGAAGATCGAGGTGGAGGCCGGTCATGGCGGCGTCACCGGACGCTATAAGCGCTGGCAGGAGATCGCCTACGAGAACGCATGGTGCCTTGCCGCCATGGGCATCGAGGAGTGATCATCGCAGGGTGATCGCAACCGCGTATACCGCATATCACGTATACCGCACATCAATTGGGCGATGATGGGATCGGCATGATCCTGTCATCGCCCAACTCATATTTCAATTGATATTCGCAGTGATTCGTGGCATTTGGTCGGTATCCGGCTACCGTAGATCGTCGTCGTGCACGCCGACCAGTGCGAACGTGTACCGTCCCCGTGCGTCCTCGTAATAGTGCAGACGACGGGCCGAATGCCCCTGATCCAGATAGATACGCCACACCTTCTCGCCGTGCGGTCCCACACGGAACGGATCCTCCGCGCCCGACCCGGTACGCAGTCGGTGGCATTGCCTCGACTTCGACTGCTGCGCGATGCCGGTCAGTACCTCAAGGGCGGCATCCACCACACGATCACGATTGATCTGCGTCTTCTCCAACGAATCGAAGAACGCCGACGTGTAATCCCACGTATCAGGCAGACGCCGATGCGGCTTGTCGGCCGCAGGGAACCGTAGCGCCCACGCCTCGCGAATCCACATGGTGAACCGGTCACGCTCGAAGACGAGTCGTTCCCGATCATTACGGAACAGACCGCGCAACGTTCGATACTGCTGCCCCTGATAGATGCGGGCACGCCGCTGACTGATGGCATCCTCGCGCAGGGACGCGTTCTGACGACGCAGATCATGCAGTTCGGTGGACATCCTCCGATTCGCACGCTGCTCCTCGCCGATCTGCGCGGCCAACGTCATGATCATCTCCGCGGCCTCGCCGCCGGCATCCTCCGGAATCAGATCACGCACATCGGTATCGGCATCGATCACGATGGCACGCTGACGCTCATCCGCGCCAGGCTTCAACGCCCCCTGATCCTTCGGGCTCAGCCAGGGCGGGCCGCCCTCGACCAGCGCCGGGGCGGGACGGATATGATCCTTGTCCGCCTCCACGAACGAGACAAGCCAATCGTTCTGATCGGTGCCGCGTGCCACGATCAGCATGGACAGCACGGTACCGCGGTCGAGCAGCAGACGCAGATCCTCATGCTCGTCGAACGCATCGCCCAACGCATCGCTGGCCTCCACCAGAATCTTCATGCCGGGGTAGAGCGTCACCATGCAATAATCCATGCGCACGGTGTCAACGCGACCAAGCACGGTGTCACCATCCGCATAATCCGCGATCGCGTCCTTGCCGGGACGGATGGCAAGACCGGAGATCATGCGATCACGCGGATTGAACTCGCCGTGGATCACCTGACCGCGTGCCAGCACATGATCGGCGGGAATGCCATCCGTCTCCGGAGGCAGCGTCACCGAAGCCATGCCCCCGGACGTCAGCCGGGCTATGCCGCGTTGCGGATACACGCCGATCACCGTGGCTGTGACCGGAACCGTATGCTCGGGAACGGCGGGCGCGTTCGTGGAGTAGGCGTGGGCCAGCATGCCCACCGTGTCGTCGATGAGCTGCCGGCGTTGTATCCTGCGCTGCTCGTCGGTGAATCCGCCATACGGGCCGCCCAGCAGCCCCGGATCATCCACCCATTCGAGATTCGGCGGATAGGCGCGCAGCATGCCACCGTACACCTGTGCGTCGGGTGGCAGCGCCGCGGTAAGATTCCACGCGGTCTTGGCGTTATCCAGTTCGAACACGATGGCCGTGGATTCCAGCTCCCGGGCCAGGGATTCGGTGTCAAACACCGGCAGATGCGTGGTTGACGTTCTCGTGGCCACCACCACGGGGATGCGACGCTCGGGATCGGTGAGATATTCGGCCAGTTCCTCGGCCTGATCCTCCAACACCGGATGCACCAGACCGTCGGCCTTGTCTCGGATCGCGGCGGTGATCAGCCCCTCCGATTCGGCGAGCGCGGTCGGCTCCACATCCGGGCCGTCTGAGATCACCGTGTCCGATTCTGACGCATTGACGTTGCCGGACGAATCGACAGTGCCGGGCGCTTTGGCGTTGCCTGGCACATCGCCGCCGCCGGCCGTCGTGGAACCGCTCGCGCTCGCGTTCATCACCATCTGATTCTGCCGGATCTTCTGCTCCTGCTGTTCGATCGCGATCTGTCGGGCGACGGCACCGCGGACATCGTTGCAGAACGCCTTGCCGGTGATCTGATGGTCGAGCATGAGTCGTGCCTCACGGTAATTATCGGGTTTCCACCATCGTGAGGTGCCGGGATAGATGCGTACCGCGCCGCCGAACACCGACCGTTCCCTGCCCATGCGATCGGTGAACTGAAATCCGGCTTCCGTCGTGTCGATGATGGCGACGTCGATGTCGAAATCATCAAACAGTGCCTGCGGGTCGATCCTGAGTCGATCGCCATCCTTCTTATGCGTGACCACGACCGTCGGCCGGTCCCGTCGTGACTTGCGCAGATAACGCACCAATGCGATCACATCGTCAAGCGAACGGATATGGACGGGCGAATCCGCCGGAAATCGTGAACTATACGGGTCTGTACTCATAGGCATCATCCTTCATGTAGTTCGATTGTACGTGGCGATGCGCGGTCGACCCCGGAAC
>NZ_JEOG01000005.1:0-199454 GCF_006408715.1 Bifidobacterium sp. UTCIF-39
TATCGTCTCCGAATGCGATGGCTGTGGTATCGTTCTCCTCGATCGATTCGAACAGATTACGGGCCGGAGTGTTATCCATCCACCAATCGTCATGGTTGCCGATCGCCGCATGCAGATGCCGACAGTGCAGTTGCCGCAGACAGTCCTTCAGATGCCCGACCGACGTACGGAATCCGATGTCGCCGAGAATCCATAGTTCATCATCCGGTCCGACTAGACTGTTGATGTTGTCGACGATCGCCAAGTCATGCGCGTCGGTGTCGGCCGCCTTGCGAAAGTTCGTGCGGGAATCATCAAGAATGGTTCGCCTTACCCACTCCTGTGCCTCCGCCAGTCCGTGAGTGTGCAGGATCTCTTTATAGTGCGTTCGATCAGGATCGAACCGTGTGTACCCGCGCAGGGCCGATACCAGAGGGTGGCCAAAATGCGTGTCCGTGGTGAAATACTTCATTGTGGTTCCTTTGTTGATTGTTATGAATTGATGATGTTCGATTCGGGGGGGGCGACCGGCGCGGTGATGGCCGGCGGAACACCAGTGTGCTATGGGTGCATCGAGCCAAACTGGGTGCATCGAGTCAAACGCTGATCGATGGTGGTGGAGTGCCGACGATTTGGTGCGGAACTACCGCCAACGTTAGAACATCGCCGAAAAGAAGATCAGAGATCAAAGTGCAGGAAACGGCACTGCATGTTTCAGCGTACGTTCAAGTGTCGGCAGCAGACCCTTCTGCTGTCGACGATTCTGCTGACGATATCCATCGCCCTTGAACGCAAGACTGTAAACCATGATGGGGCCACCATAGGCCCCGATGGAGAGTCCTGTCAAATTCGACCGTGCGGGTCACCCTGAAGGCAAGTGGTACCCGCTGCGCACTTGGTGGACAGCCTGACCCGAACTGCCCTTGCCCCCTCCCCGTCCCACCGTCCTTAGTGTGATCACACTACCGAAGATGATTGCCACAAAACGTTGCAATTTCAACACCCTCATTTTTTAGTGTGATCACGCTAAGGAGAGGCGGTGGTCGGAATGTGGGATGGTGGTCACATTCCGGATGAATTGCGGAAGAATTGGATTGCCGCCTGCTATACTAATGTCGGTTGATCGACGTCATCTGCGTTGGTGTGCGCGCGGAACCAGTCGACGATTCCGCTAATGATGTCCATCGTCCTTGAACGCAATAGTATGAACCATGATGGTGCCACCGTGCCACCATAGGCTTCGACGGAGAATCCCGCCAAATTCGACCGTGCGGGGTGCCACGACGACAAAACGGTCTGATTGATCCGAGTCCGAAACGTATCGCAAACAGTTGCGATATATCGTCGGAATCGTGTGTTCTTGCCGGAAGCTGTCCTCTGAAGATGGCAATATGCCGCGAGATGCTTGACCGGGGATTTGTTGGTCTCTATACTTGAAATATCGGCAACAATGCCGATGATATTCAAAGGAGAATATTATGTGTGGGTATCTCAGGAAGGCCGTAGCCAGTGTGGTGTCGGTTGTTTCCTGTTCTTCGGATTTGCCGGCATCGCAAATGCGAAGGATATGACAGGGGCGACCGCAGCAACTGTTCATGTGCAGGATTTCGGCAATTTGCCGTCTGCCGCAGAGGTTCAGAAGATTCAGGCCGCACTGCCTAATGGCGGATACGAGTATATCGGATCAATTGATGGATTCGATATCTACGCTCAGAAGGATCCTCAAGGCGAGTCATCTCTCCGGGCGTTGCCTGAAGGATGGACTCCTGATAATGGTGATGAGCCTCAAGCATATGGTGCTTGTACCGTCGCGGTCACTGCCGCCGTGTTTGGGCTAGGAGCTGCCGTGATCGGCCTTGCTGCTACAGCAGGCGGCTTGTGGGTGGCCGGTGTTTTCCTATCGCCTCAGGTGTTAGGACTTCTCGCAGGAGCGATGGGAAGCTATTCTGCAGTAGAAGCGATAATCGCAGAATTTGTTTGCTGATGCTTGGATGTGGTTCTGGGATTATTCTCAGAGCCACATAGTTTTATCTATTAAGGAGAAGACAAATGTGGGTATTGTTCCGTGTCGGTGAGGTGGCGTTAGCAATCGGTCTGATTTTAACGGTTATTACGTTGGTCTCAAAAGAAAGTGACCGCACGCAGATTTTTCGAATTGCCACTTTTATGTGTTACCTCACAGCAGGCGTTTTTATGTTAATAAGTCAACTTTTATCTTAATGCAATGTCTAAAACCATAATTGACATCTGTAGATGTCAATCTTGTGTGAAACTGTGTCATTTTTTTTAATCCGTCACTTGGTGTACCGGATTTGTAGTTGATCCTTTCCAGGCTCATGCTTGGGTCGAAGTGAGCGGACAACCTGTTGACGAAGATGAGGATATTGGGAAATATACCCTTGTTAAGAAAATCTAATACTTTTCTTATTGACATTATATTGGTAATTTGATTTATTGTTTCCCAATTAGATTGTAGTTTCAGCTTGCTAACATTGAAAAATATAAAACTCTTATGAAAGAGCTTTCCGTAGTGAAGCAGAATATGCTTCAATGAAGATTTCTATTAAATTAGGGGAGGGGGATAGGTCGTGTTCCCCTTGAGTTACGCTTATCCCCCGATTCGGAGTTGTTTGCGGAACTAGTCCTCCTCGTGCCAGTGCGGGTTCTGGCCGAAGGTGTAGCCTTCCGGATTATCCATCGCGGCGATGTCGCGCATGTCCTGATCGTCGAGTTCGAATCCGGTCAGATCGAGATTGGCGCGCTGGCGTTCGCGGTTCATCGACTTCGGGATCGCCACATCGCCCAGCTGCACGTGCCAGCGCAGGATCACGGCCACGGGGGAGACGCCGTGCTTCTCGGCGATGCGGACGATGTCCGGGTCGCGCAGCATCTGGTTGGCGCGGCCCAGCGGACTCCACGCCTCGGTGATGATGCCATGTGCGTCGTCGTAGGCGCGCTGCTCGTTCTGCTGGAAGAACGGATGCAGTTCCACCTGGTTGACGGAAGGTGTGACGCCCGTGGCGCGGATCAGCAGATCGATGTGGCCAGGCAGGAAGTTGCTGACGCCGATATGCTTTACGATGCCCTGCCGCTGCGCGTCGACCAGCGCCTGCCATGCCTCCACGAACTGGCCCTGTGACGGGTTCGGCCAGTGGATGAGATACAGATCGATGTAGTCGAGACCCATGCGTGCCACCGACTCCTCGATCGTGGCACGGGCCTGATCGTACTGATGATGACGTCCCGGTAGCTTCGACGTGACGATGATGTCCTCGCGCGGCACGTCGGATTCGCGGATCGCCTTGCCGACCACACCCTCGTTCTCATAGTTGAACGCCGAGTCGACCAGGCGATAGCCCACTTCGAGCGCCGACTTGATCGCGTCAACGCCCACGAAGCCGTTGACCTTGTACGTACCGAATCCGATGGCGGGAAGTTCCAGTCCGTCATGCGCCTTGCGTACGGGAATGGCCGGTGGTTCCATCAATGCCATGATCGCTCCTTAACTAATAGCGGTGACCTGCGGCGTGCCGATTTGTGTATCGGTACACCTCCGCTCTCCACTGTACGCCTGCCGATGATGCATTCCACGAACGGCGAACAGCGATGCCTCTCCGAACTGTGAGACAGACGGCGAAAAGCGGCGGGTTTCGTCACAGCCGGTTTCTACCATCAGGAACATGGCAGAGAATATTATGCGAATCATCGACCTTCGTGGTCAGAACCTGTCCCGTGCCGAACTGCTGGCCGCGATGCCGCGTGCCGCCATGGGCACATCCGAGGCCACCGATCTGGTGCGCCCTATCCTCGAGGACGTCAAGGAGCGCGGCGCGGCCGCCCTGCGTGACTTCGAGGAGAAGTTCGATCACGTGCGTCCCGCCAACCTGCGTGTGCCCAAGGAGGCCATGCAGGAGGCCGTCAAGACGCTTGATCCCGAAGTACGTGCCGCTATCGAGGAATCCGTGCGCCGCGCCCGCGCCGTGGCTGCCAATCAGGTCCCGAAGGACTTCCACACCGATCTCGCCCCCGGTGCCCGCGTGGCCGAACGCTGGATCCCGATCCAGCGTGTGGGCCTGTACGTGCCCGGCGGCAAGGCCGTCTACCCGAGCTCGGTGATCATGAACGCCGTGCCGGCACAGGCCGCTGGCGTCGAATCGCTCGCCATCGCCACCCCGCCGGCACGCGACAACAACGAGGGTCTGCCGAACAAGACCATCCTCGCCACCTGCGCCATCCTCGGCGTGGATGAGGTGTACGCCGTCGGCGGCGCCCAGGCCATCGCCATGTTCGCCTACGGTGCCAAGGGCTCCGAGCCGCAGGACGGCGACGTGCTGTGCGATCCGGTCGATAAGATCACCGGTCCGGGCAACATCTTCGTGGCCACCGCCAAGTCCCTCGTCTCCGCGTTCGTGGGCATCGACGCGGTCGCCGGCCCCACCGAGATCGGCATCATCGCCGACAAGGACGCCAACCCGAGCCTGCTGGCCGCCGATCTCATCGGTCAGGCCGAGCACGACGAGCTCGCCGGTTCCGTGCTGTTCACCGACTCCGAGGAGCTTGCCGCCAAGGTGCAGGAGAGCCTCAACTACCGCGTGCCTCGCACCGAACACGCCGAACGCGTGCACACGTCCCTGTCCGGCACCCAGTCCGCCATCGTGCTCACCGACGGACTCGACCAGTCCATCGACGCCGCCAACGCGTACGCCGCCGAACACCTCGAGATCCAGACCGCCAACGCGGACGAGGTCGTCAAGCGCATCAAGAACGCCGGTGCCATCTTCCGCGGACCGTACTCGCCGGTCCCGCTGGGCGACTATATGTCCGGCTCCAACCACGTGCTGCCCACCGGCGGCACCGCCCGCTTCGCCGCCGGCCTCGGCGTGCACACGTTCATGAAGCCGGTCGAGGTCATTGAATACGACGAGGAGGGCCTCAAGGAGCTTGCCGCGCGCATCAACGCCTTCGCCGTCTCCGAGGATCTGCCTGCCCACGGCGAATGCGTGCTCAGCCGCTTCGTCAAGGACCCGTACGACAAGGCGACCCTGGACGCTCAGGAAAAGGAGGCCGGCCTCAAATGAGCATTCCGGCAAACCTGCCACTGCGCAACGATCTCAAAGGGGAGGAGCCATATGGCGCTCCCCAGCTCGACGTTCCCGTCTGCCTCAACGTGAACGAGAACCCGTATCCGCCGGCACCGGACGTGGTCGACACCATCGCCGAACGCGTCCGTGAGATCGCCCCCACGCTCAACCGCTACCCGGACCGCGAGCACATCGCCCTGCGCAGGGCCTTCAGCGACTATCTCGTCAAGGAATCCGGCACCCGACTCGCCGTCGAACAGCTGTGGGCCGCCAACGGATCCAACGAGATCATGCTGCAGCTCTTCCAGGCGTTCGGCGGTCCCGGCCGCAAGGCGCTGAGCTTCACGCCCACCTATTCCATGTACCCGGAGTACGCGCGCGACACCTTCACCGAATGGGTCACCGTGCCGCGCAACGACGACTTCACCATCAACATGGACGCCGCCATCGAGGCGATCAAGACCGTCAAGCCCGCCATGGTGCTCGTCACCAGCCCCAACAACCCCACCGGCACGCCGTTGCCGATGGACCAGACCAAGGCCCTGCTTGCCGCATGCGAGCAGGCCGACGTCGACGGCGCGGACGAAGGCGTGCACCCGATCCTCGTGGTGGACGAGGCCTACGTGGAATTCCGCACGCCCGGCGTGCCCTCCGCCGTCAGCCTGGTCAACGAGCACCCGAATCTGGCCGTCAGCCGCACCATGAGCAAGGCGTTCGCCTACGCCGGTGCACGCGTCGGCTATATCGCCGCCGATCAGGGCATCATCGACTCCATGCGCATCGTGCGCATGCCGTACCACCTGAGTGCCGTCACCCAGGCCGCCGCCCTCGCCGCCCTTGAACACACCGACGAACAGCTCAGCACGGTCGCGCATCTGCGCGAGACCCGCGAGGCCACCGCCGAATGGCTCTCGTCGCTCACCTACAAGGGAAGCAACATCACCGTGGCACACTCGGAATCGAACTTCGTGTACTTCGGCACGTTCGACGACCGTGATTTCATCTTCAACGAGCTGCTCAAGCGCGGCGTCCTCATCCGCGACGTCGGCCCCGAAGGCTGGCTGCGCGTGTGCATGGGCACCGACGAGGAGATGGCCACGTTCCGCAGTGCGTTCCTGGAAGTGCTCGAATTGGCCCAGAAGGCCTGAAAGGAGTCACCAATCATGGCAAGAACCGCCACGATCAAGCGCGAGACCAGCGAATCCTGCATTGAACTGTCGCTGAATCTCGACGGCACGGGAAAGACGAACATCGACACCTCCGTGCCCTTCTACAACCACATGATGACCGCGCTCGGCAAGCACTCGCTCATCGACCTTGACATCAAGGCGCATGGCGACACCGACATCGATGTGCATCACACCGTCGAGGACACGGCCATCGTCTTCGGCGAGGCCCTGAAGCAGGCCCTCGGCGACAAGCGTGGCATTCGTCGTTTCGCCGACGCCACCGTGCCGCTCGACGAGGCCCTGGCCAAGGCCGTGATCGACATCTCCGGCCGTCCGTACGCCGTATGCACCGGCGAACCGGAAGGCTTTGAATACGCGATGATCGGTGGTCACTTCACCGGATCCATGGTCCGTCACGTCATGGAATCCATCGCATTCCACGCCGGACTGTGCCTGCACCTGCAGCTGATCGCCGGACGCGATCCGCACCACATCGCCGAAGCCGAATTCAAGGCCGTGGCCCGCGCGCTGCGCTTCGCCATCGAACCTGATCCGCGCATCCAGGGTCTGATCCCCAGCACCAAGGGGTCGCTATGACCGACAACAACGCCGACAAGAACAATGACCGCGATCCCGATTCGCTCAGCGAGGAAGAGATCAACGCCGCGTTGGCCGGATTCGAAGACGAACTCAACGATCTGGACAGCGGCCTTGGCAACTTCGACGACGAGCTTCAGGGGTTGCTGGGCAACAAGGCCAAGGCCGCGGTGCTCATCACCCAGCTGAGCGCTCCCGACCTGCTCGCCGCGTTCTGCCAGCTTTCCGACATCTCCGCGCACTGCGTGGGATCGGATCAGGGAGCCGTCGCCGTGCTGCGCAACGTGGACGGTGACGGTCCCGAGTCGGCGGCACGTGACCTGACCACCGTGGTCTCCGGACTGTCGGTGGTGCTGGCCGTCAACCGTGCCGACAAACTCGAAGCCACCTTGTGGGTGAACGGCAAACCGGGCAACAAGTTCGCGCCTCCCGTGCTGTTCATGTCCACGCCGTCGTTCGTGGAGGATCTGCTGATCGGCACGAGCAATATCGACGACGTTCGCGCCGCCGGATACCAGATCGCCGATTCCGGCGACTACGATCGTGCAGCCGCTCTGCAGGTGATCGCCAAGCATACGAAGTTCGGCCGCGGCGGTTCCACCCGGAACTCCAGCGTGAAGTGACGTTCCGCGCCTGTCTCGTACGAGCTCGCAATATGACGAACCGTGCGAGACGGGCCCGGCTAATCAGAAAGGCTTGAAATGACATCGGTAGTTGTCTTCGACTACGGATTCGGCAATGTCCGTTCCATGGTGCGCGCCCTGGCGAATCTCGACATCGACGTGACCCTGACCAGCGATTATCGACAGGCCATGGAGGCCGATGGTCTCGTGGTGCCCGGCGTGGGCGCGTTTGCGGCTTGCGTGGAGGGACTGAAGACCGTGGGCGGCGATCGCGTGGTGCATGAACGGCTCGAAGCCGGGCGTCCTGTGCTGGGCGTGTGCGTGGGCCTACAGGTCATGTTCGAAAGCGGAGTCGAAGGAGGAACGCCCGCCGACGGCCTCGGTTACGTCGGGGGAGTGGTGGAACCGCTTGACGCCGACGTGGTGCCGCACATGGGTTGGAACACCGTGGACGCCGCCGAGGGATCGACGCTGCTGCACGGTCTGGAGCATGAGCGTTTCTACTTCGTGCATTCCTACGCCGTGTCCCACCCCACACCGGATGGAAAGAATGCGTCCGTGATCGCCGGCGACCCCGACACCAAGTTCACATGGTGCGAATACGGTCGCAGCCGTTTCGTTGCGGCAGTGGAGAAAGGGGCGCTCAGCGCCACCCAGTTCCACCCCGAAAAGTCGGCCGATGCCGGGGCGCAGCTGCTGCGCAATTGGATCGCCACGTTCTGATTGACGATCGTGATCGTCTGATCATCTGAAAGGAAAAACCATGCTTACCCTTCTTCCCGCCGTCGATGTGCGTGACGGCAAGGCCGTGCGTCTGCGCCAGGGCGAATCCGGCTCGGAAACCGATTACGGCAGCCCGCTTGAAGCCGCCCGCACCTGGGTCGAATCCGGTGCGAAGTGGATTCACCTGGTGGATCTCGACGCCGCGTTCGGCACCGGTGACAACCGCGCGCAGCTGCGCGGCATCGTCGGCGAACTCGGCGACAAGGTGAACATCGAAATGAGCGGCGGCGTACGCGACGACGCCTCGCTCGACGCCGCCCTCGACGCGGGTGCCGCCCGCGTGAACATCGGCACCGCCGCACTCGAAAACCCCGAATGGACCGCCGAAGTCATCAAGAAGTACGGCGACCGCGTGGCCGTTGGACTTGACGTGCGCGGCCACACGCTGGCCGCCCGCGGCTGGGTCAAGGAAGGCGGCGACCTGTTCGAGACCATGAAGTTCCTCGACTCGGTCGGATGCTCCCGCTACGTGGTCACCGACGTGGCCCGCGACGGCATGATGAGCGGCCCGAACATCGACCTGCTGCGCGAGGTGGCCGAACGCACCGACGCCAAGGTGACCGCATCCGGCGGCATCTCCAGCCTCGACGATCTGCGCGCCATCAAGACGCTTGACGGACTGGGCGTGGACTCCGCCATCCTCGGCAAGTCCCTCTACGCCCGTGCCTTCACGCTGGAGGAGGCCCTCGAGGTCGCCAACGCCTAGTACATAACCGTACATAACCAGAAAACCGGATATACGAAACCGGGGTGGATGCGTGCTTCATGCAGGCATCCACCCCGGTTCATTCCCCGGATGGATCAGACCGGATTCGGAAACCGGTCTGCCGCGACTCCGTTATCGCATTGCTTTTGCGGCTTGTACGCTACTTCGCACAGGGCAGATGACCGGACCTGATCTGGTCCATGAACACCTTGTAGTCCTCTTCGTTCTGATCGGCGTACTGCTTGGCGAACGTGATGATCGCATCATCGAAGTTCGTCTCCTCGCCCATATAGCCATCGATGGCGATGGCGTCGCCGGTACGGGCATGCGCGTGCGCCAGCGCCCAGGCGCTCATGCGCGCGGTGTTGATGATGCCCTCCTTGCCGGCATTGTCCAGATCGATGGAACCCTTGCCATTCCACAACTGGCGTACGTAATAGTCCTTCCGAAGGCCATCACGCGTGGTCATGCTCGTCCAGCCGAGCAGCACATCGGCCGTGGTCTGGATCAGCTTCTGCCCCTGCACCACGCGCTCGCCGTGCGTCGCATATCGACTGACACCGACGAAGCGTTCCAGCACCGAGGCCTCCGCCTCCTTGATCTGCAGCACCAGGGCGTCGTCCACATCGCGACCGCTGAGCAGCAGCACCCATACGCGTGTGCCCACACTGCCCACGCCGACCACCTTGCGCGCCGCATCATGATAACGATGATAGGAATTCAGCACTCGCAGACGGTCATGATACAGGTTCTCGCGATATCCCTCGAACAGCGTCTTGATCGTTTCGTCGAGAGGGCCTTCGTGATCGTATCCCGTGAGCTTGTCGATCGGCACGAGTTCCGGTGGCATCCAGCGGAACTTCGGCTCACCGTTCCTCATATAGGCGAATTTCTGCGCGGCATGGTTGGAATCCTTGGCCACCGCCTTGACCACCGTACGGCGCAGCGTCTTGCTGGGCATGCCGTTGCGTTCGAAGTCCTGAATCGTTCTGGCCACGTCCAGATGCGCGTACCAGATATCGAGATTGTCCATCTGTGAGAATTCGTGAATCGCCTCATGATAGGCGCGAATGCATTCGGACACCGCACGCTTCCTTGTGTCGGTGTCGAATCCTCGATCTCGCGCGCAGATCTCGACGCTGGTGACCAGACGCTTCACATCCCACTCCCACGGGCCGGGCAGGGTCTCGTCGAAATCGTTCACGTCGAACACCAGATGCTGCGTGGGGGACATGAAGATGCCGAAGTTCGCGATATGCGCATCGCCCACGCACTGGACGGGGATGCCGCTGATCGGCGTCTTTACCAGATCAGAGGCCATGATCAACGCGGTGCCGCGATAGAACGTGAACGGCGAGACGCTCATTCGCGCATACCGCAACGGGATCAATTCCTGCACACGGGCTGCCGACTGCTCCTCCAGCAGTGCGATCTTTTCCTCACGACCGGGAACCACCGTCCATGCGGCATGCGATGAGCGCGGAGCGTTGCTACGGGCAGTCAGACCGGCGGCTCGCCGGTCCTCAGGGTTGTCGGCCTGTTGCCAGTCCAGGACTATCGGCGGTCGTGTCTGTGTGCCTGTCGAATCGGCCATTGCGGTACTATCCCCAATCTTCAACATCGAAACAGCGAAACAATTCCCCCACTACAATACGCGTCTGAACGGCATGATAATGACGGTTCGACGATCACTCCGGATTTTTCACGCCGATTACCCCGAATTTGCCCCTGATTCATCTTGTGATGTGATGAAACTCATAGTTGTTCTGATGAACAACGGCCGTTTTCCGCATCTCACGCTCGATATAGTGAATTGGTATGAGCGAAGAGCACAATGAAGTCAACGGTATGATCGGACGGGAGTCGACGGTGGTCCCTGGACGGTTCGGCGATCCGTTCGTCATCGACGACAGGCATGTACTGGTATCACGCGGTGACGGCAGAACGGTCCGGTCCCGTCCGCTGTTTCTCTGCCTGCACGGCTGGGGCGCCAACGAGGAGGACGCCGAGGACCTGATCCAGATGGTCACGCCGCTCAGCGATTACGTATCGCTGCGCGGACCGTACACGCTTGAGGAGCCCAAGGGCACATACATTCCCGGTGCCTACGCGTGGTTCCACGACAACATTCTCAGCGGCGACGATCTTGACTACGACGTCTATGCCGCGGCCAAGGCCATCGACGACTGGGTGACCACGCATGTGCCCGCCGATCGTGACGTCGTGCCATTCGGCTTTTCGCAGGGCGGCACGATCGCCGTGCACCTGCTGCGTCTCCACCCCGAACGCTATCGGGCCGCGGTCTCGTTCTCCGGCTATCTCGCCCCCGGACGCGTGCCAGGCACGGCTCCGGCCGACGATCGCCTTATCGAACTCGACCGTCCCGTGTACTACTGCTACGGCAAAAAGGAGTCCGTCGTCCCCAAATACGAACTCTACGCCTGCGCCGCATGGCTTGAGGAACATACGTGGCTCAACACCAAGAGCTACCGTGGTCTCGATCACGCGGTGAACCTCGACGAGTTCAACGACATCCGCGAATGGCTGATCACCAACGATCTCGCCTCCGGCGTCATGTGACGAAAAGCGACACGCGTGACGTTCTGTTAACGAGTCGCGAAACAAACCCGTGAAACCATGTCCGTTATGGACAGACAGCAAGAGTTTGCTTTGCGCACGGTCGAGGAACGCGACGTGCGCTTTATTCGTTTGTGGTTCACCGACGTTCTCGGTACCCTCAAATCAGTGGCCATCGCCCCCGCTGAACTCGAGGCCGCGTTCGAGGAAGGGCTTGGCTTCGACGGATCGGCCATCGAGGGTCTCACCCGTGTTTCCGAAGACGACATGATCGTCAAACCCGACCCTTCCACATTCCAGATCCTGCCCTGGCGTGGCGGTCCGCAGGGTACCGCCCGCATGTTCTGTGATGTGCTCACCCCCGAAGGCGAGCCCAGCATGGGCGATCCGCGCTACGTGCTCAAGCGCACCCTCGCCAAGGCCAAGGAAAAAGGCTTTACCTTCTACATCCACCCTGAGATCGAGTTCTACCTGTTCGAGCAGCAGGACGACTGGTCGCAGGCTCCCAAGCCCGTCGATGAAGGCGGCTATTTCGATCATGTGCCGCGCAGCCCCGGCATGGACTTCCGCCGCGCCACCGTGAACATGCTCGAACAGATGGGCATCTCCGTCGAGTATTCGCATCACGAGGCAGGCCCCGGCCAGAACGAGATCGATCTGCGCTATGCCGATGCGCTCACCATGGCCGACAACATCATGACCTTCCGCACCGTGGTCAAGGAGATCTCCCTTGAACGCGGTATCCACGCGAGCTTCATGCCCAAGCCGCTCGCCGACCACCCCGGTTCCGGCATGCACACGCACCTCAGCCTCTTCGAAGGCGACGCCAACGCCTTCTACGAGGCGGGCCAGGAGTTCAACATGTCGCTCACCGCCCGTCAGTTCGCCGCCGGTATTCTCCACCATGCGGCCGAAATCACCGCTGTGTGCGATCAGTTCGTCAACTCCTACAAGCGCCTTTGGGGCGGCAACGAGGCCCCCAGCTACATCTGCTGGGGCCACAACAACCGCTCCGCCCTCCTCCGCGTACCGCAGTACAAGCCCGGCAAGGGCAACTCCTCGCGTATGGAATTCCGCGCCCTCGACCCCGTCACCAACCCGTACCTCGCCTACTCGCTGCTCCTCGCCGCCGGCCTCGACGGCATCGAGAAGCAGATGACCCTTGGCGAGCCCACGAGCGACGACGTCTGGGAGCTCACCGACGAGGAACGTCAGGCCATGGGCATCCAGCCCCTCCCGGACTCCCTGGACACCGCCCTCAAGATCATGTCCAAGTCCGACTTCGTCGCCGACGTACTGGGCGAGCACGTCTTCCGCTACTTCCTGCGCAACAAGCGCAAGGAGTGGGACGACTACCGTATGCAGGTCACGCCCTATGAGCTGAAGCGGTATCTGCCCCGCCTGTAGCGTCTAGAGCAACCGGCCGAAAACTGTCCGGAAGCTGATCAGAAACTGCCCAACGCGTGCGGTATCGGTGCCGCAGAAGATGAAGGCGTACGCCGGTACGTCGATTCTTCTACAGTGCCGATAACGCTCCGTTGGGCAGTTTCTGTATGGGGTGTGGACGATAGATGGATTAGGGCTTTCGTGAATATATCGACCGTGTATAGCCTATATGCATAACCGGTAACTGTGGTGAACATCACGGCACCGGAAGTGGCACGGGGATGGTGTTCAGGCCTAGGGTGGATATGTTGCATAAGGAAGAAAAAACCCATTCACCTATGAGGATAGAGAGTCCCACCATGTCTTCTGATCAGACACCGGAAATCCAGGCACCGGCACAGCCGGCTCCGACCACCACTCCGGAAGCGGCCACCGCTGCGGCTGCTGCCGCCGCTACCGCCGCTGCCGCTGCAGCCACCGCGGCGGCCACCGCAGCCGACGCGGCGAACAGCGCCGCCACCACAGCGGCCACCGCCAGCGCGGCAAGCAGCACACCCCAGCCCGCCTCATCGCCACTGACCGCAGCCCCGAAACTCGACCCGCTGTTCCCCGGTAACATCTTCGTCAGCACCGTACTCGACGCGCTCAACAGCAAGAAGACCATGACCGGTAATCTGGTGAGCAAGTACATGCAGCGTGCCATCATGGCAGGCCTGTTCGTCGGCATCTTCTTCACCGCGTTCTTCACGGTCTCCGCCACATTCGCCGCCGCCGGCCCAGGCATGGCTCTGGCCGGCAAGGTGCTGGGCGCATGCACGTTCGGATGGGCGCTCGTGCTCATCTACTACACGAACTCGGAACTGCTCACCTCGAACATGATGATCGTGTCGATCGGCGTCTACCATCATCGCATCGGCGCACTGCGAAGCCTGTACATCCTCGGTCTGTGCCTGATCGGCAACCTGATCGGCGGATTCATCGTTGCGGTCCTCATGCGCGGATCAACCATCATCAGCGGTGACATCTTCACGGTCATGTCCACCGCCGTCGCCACCAAGACCGGATATCTGACGCAGGGATTGCCCGGCATCATCGACCTGTTCGTCCGTGGCATCTTCTGCAACTTCTGCATCAACATCGCCATGCTCATGTGCTACAACGGCAAGCTTGTCAACGACTTCACCAAGTGCATCATCATGATGGTCGCCGTGTTCGTGTTCGCCTACCTCGGATTCGAGCACTCCGTGGCCGACTCCGTGCTGTTCCTCATCATGGGACTGTTCGGCGTGGGCGATCCACTCATGGAGGTCGCCACAATCATCGTTGTGATACTCGGCAACTTCGTGGGCGGCGGTCTGCTCATCGGCATCAACTTCGCCGTGATGAACGACCAGCACCACCACGGTCATGGTCATGGCTTCGGTCACGGTCACGATCTCCACAACATCGGACGCCGCTGAGCCAGACCGTCATCCACGTGGAAGACCACGGTTCGTCGTTTTCGATGTCGTTGTCCACGTCGATCGAATAACGAACGGCCCTTTTCCAAGACCGCGTACCGACTACGCGTATCACGGAAAAGGGCCGTTCTCATACCCGTGCCGGGCATCTCATGCCAACCGACGGCCCCAATCGCTACCGCACTACTGCAGCGCCTTGGTGATGCGCTTGAGGCTCACCGGCTTGGGCGTGCCAAGCTCCTGCGCCCACAGGGACACATAAAACTCCTCAAGCATCCAGCGCGCATCGGTGGCCTTGCCCATCATCTCGTCATGACGGGGGCCGGCCGGCTGCTTACGCGCCTTGTCCAGCGCCTTGTCCACCAGCTGTTTCGCCTCGTCGGCCTGCCACGCCCAGTTCACATCACGCGACTTGTCTACCTTCGCCTTGTCCAGACGCAACAGATCCGCATGCAGATACCGTTCCATGGAACGCAACGCGTCCGGCGGCACACTGCCGATGAATCCCGGACACACCAGCGTGGCGATATGCTCGCGAATCGACTGCAGCACGGACAGCAACGGCAATGACGCCGGGCCCGACACCGCCTTGTCCACTTCGGCGTACCGACGCAGAATCGCGATCACATCGCGGGCCACCTGATAGACCGTATCCTCATACACCTGCATCACATCGCTCACCGCATCCGCCAGCTGCGCATCATCACGGACCGATCCCACATTCGGCAGCAGCCGTTTGACGGCGGCCAACTGCAGATCCTCCACAAGATCAGCCGTGGACGAATACGGGGCGGACGCCAGCATCAACGACTCAGAGCCCAGCCAACGCGAGGACACGCGCTCGGACGGCAGTCGCAACGCATCCAGCGCCGCGCTCCACAGCATCGACGACCGTGACACCGTGGTCGCACCCGCCTTGTGCAGCAGATTTGCCGACTGCACCACCTTGCCCTGATCGGCCGCGGCAGTGGCCTGCTTCCTCACCGTGGCACGCGCCGACTCCGCGGCCTCGGCCGCGAACCGCTGCTGCAGCTCCAGCAACGACTTGCCGGTGGCGATCACCTGCATGCGCTGCGAACGTCCGCGGCGCCCATGGCCGCCACGCCCACGACGATCCGGTATTGGCTTCTCCACGGCGAACGTCATCTTCAGATGCTTCGGCAGACGCTCCCACTGCTCGTCACCGAACACCTCGGGATGCAGCTGCGCGCCCACCACATGAATCGCCGCCTGCGTGAACACGTGTGCGAAATCAGGCCATGCCGGCACGCCGGTCGTCTCATCCACCGGAGCGGGGGAGGGATGACCCTGTTCGCCGGAACCCGGCAGCGCATCATACCGATCGTCGATCCACGCGCGGATCGCACGAGCCGTATCCGGAGCCGGCACGAACTGCACGCGCAACGCCTTGGGCAGCGACTTGATCGTCGTGACGATCAGCTCATCCAACAGGCCCGGCACGGTCCACGTGAACTGTTCCGGACTGATGCGCGACAGGAACTTCAACGGCACATGCACGGTCACGCCGTCATTGTCCGCGTTCGGATCATACACGTACGTGAGCTTCAGATCGATCGGCGTGCCATCCGAGCCGAGCGTATGCCAGCGATCCGGATAATCATCCAGACTCACCTCCTCGGCGGTCTGCAGACGCTCCACCTTCGACGGATCGAAATCCAGCAGCGTCGGATCCTCATCATGATGATGACGCCACCACGACCCAAGCTTCGCCATCGACGTGATATCCGCAGGCAGACGGGCATCATAGAAATCAACCAGATCCTCATCCGTCACACGATCCGCCATATGACGGGTACGACTCGACTCCTCGTCGGCGGCCTCCAGAACATCACGATTGTTGTCGATGAAATCGTCATACGGGAAGCGCTGCTGCACGTCACCGCCCACCAGACCCTCACGGATCAGGAAACCACGCGCCTCCACCGGATTGATCGACCCCCACAGCACCGTACGATCCTGCACGATCGGCAGGCCATACAGCAGCACCTTCGCGCTCGCCACCGCGGCGCCCTTCGACGCCGACCAGTGTGGTTCGGCATACGTGGTACGCGTCAGATTGCCAGCCAGCGGCTCCGCCCACGCCGGATCGATCGCTGCGGACGACCGCGCCCACAGACGTGACGTCTCCACCAATTCGGCCGCCATCACCCACTGGGGCGTCGACTTCGCCACCGCGGACGCGGGGAACAGCGCGAACCGGGTGCCACGCGAACCGAGATACTCGTTCCGCGACTGCTTCTGCGCACGCTTCATGGCCTTCGCACGAGCCGCACCATGCAAGCCGGCGAAATCCGACGCCTTCGGCTCACGGATCTGCTGCATGCCGATACTCGACAACAGGCCCGACAGCATGGCCTTATGAATGCCATCCGCATCCCACGAACAATTCAGCGAATGCGCCGCCTGCTGGTTGATCGGCAGCTGCCGTACCTCCAGCGGAGGACGCGACGACGGCTGCGGTTCACCCACATTAAACTTGAACTCGCGGCACATCTGCTCAAGCTGACGATACAGATCCTTCCACTGACGCATACGCGGGAAGCTCATGAACTCGGTCTTGCACAGTCGGCGCAACGCCGAATTCGACGGATCACCCTCCGCCTGGAAGAACCGATCCCAGATGTTCAGCGCCGTCAGAAAATCACTCGACGGATCCGCATACCGGTTATGAACGCGGTCCGCGTCCTCCCGCTTGTCCTCCGGGCGCTCACGCGGGTCCTGAAGGCTCAGGAACGCCACCACCACCAGAATCGCGGCCAGCGTGTTCGGCGTATCATTCGACGCCTGCACCACCATGCGCGCCAGACGCACATCGATCGGCAACCGCGCCAGCTGACGGCCGATGCGGGTAAGACGCGCGTCGCCCTGCTTGCGGGAGATGGCCCGCAGTTCCACCAGATCATTGAAGCCATTGGCCACCGACTTGGTATCCGGCGGATCGATGAACCCGAAGTTCGTCACATCCGATGCGGTATGCGCCACGCCCACCGACAGCATGTGCAACACCACTGACGCCAACGCCGTACGGAGGATCTCCGGCTCGGTGAACCGGGGACGCGTCTCATAATCCGTTCGCTCATACAGACGAATGGCAATGCCATCCGCGATACGACCGCATCGACCGGCACGCTGGTCCGCGCTCGCCTGGCTGATCGGCTCGATCGGCAGACGCTGCACCTTCGCAGCCTTCGAATACCGGGAGATACGCGCCATACCCGGGTCCACCACATAGCGGATACCCGGCACCGTCAACGACGTCTCAGCCACGTTCGTCGCCAGCACAATGCGCTGATGGGCATGGGCCTCGAACACGCGATGCTGCTCCTTCGACGACAGCCTGGCGAACAACGGCAGGATCTCGATCGCATCCGGTCGGCGCATATCAACCGCACGCTGGCCGAAATGACGACGCAACGCCGTCTCGAACTCATGGATGTCGCGCTCGCCCGCGGCAAACACCAGAATGTCACGAGGGCCACGCTCATGCGAGGAATGAATCACCAGCTCGGCGCAGGCGCGGGCCACCGCCGTGGGCATATCCATATCCGCATCATCGGACTCCTCGCCGGGCAGCACATCCTCGAATCCAGGCACATGACGCATCAATGCGGGAGCCGAACCCAGCGGCTCGTACACGATCTGCACCGGATACGTGCGGCCCGACACCTCGATCACCGGCACATCTGTATGCAGCACCTTCGCAAAATGCTCCTGGAACTTCACCGAGTCGATGGTCGCCGACGTGATGATCAGCTTCAGATCACGACGTTTCGGCAACAACGCCGTCAGATAGCCAAGGAGAAAGTCGATGTTCAGACTGCGCTCATGCGCCTCATCGATGATGATCGTATCGTAGGCCGACAGCTTCGGATCCCGCTGGATCTGCGCCAGCAGAATACCATCGGTCACCACGCGCAACCGGGTCTTCGGCGAGGACTCATCCGTGAACCGCACCTGAAAGCCGACCTCGTCGCCCAGACGCACCTGCATCTCCGACGCGATGCGCTCGGCCACGGTACGCGCGGCGATACGCCTCGGCTGCGTGTGCACGATCTGATGGCCATGACTGCCCCGGCCCATTTCCAGCAGTATCTTCGGCAACTGCGTGGTCTTGCCCGAACCCGTCTGACCGGAGACGATAACCACCTGATGGCAACGAACCGCCTCGGCGATCTCGTCCTTCGCGGCACTGACCGGCAGTTCGGCTGGATATTCGAATTTCACTTGACCCTATTCCCTTATCAATCCCTTATTCAAGTAACCACGACATTCCGCAGCGTCTACGCGCGCAGCACCTCGATGACACGATATCCCTTGGAGGATGCGTATTTGCCCACAGTGAACCCATCGCCCAACTGATCGGCCAGCCACGGGATCAACGAATCCGAACCCAGATTGCGCTGCACCACCAGATACGCCTCGCCGCCATGATTCAGCCGAGGCAGATACGTCATCAGCAGCTCATGCAGTGCCTCCTTGCCGATACGGATCGGGGGATTCGACCAGATCACATCGAAACCGGCATCGGACGGAAACTCCTCCGCAAACGCATCCGGCGTCACCGCATGCACGTTCTCGCATCCATTGCGCTTCGCATTGCCCGCGGTCAACTCCAGCGCGCGCTCATTCACATCGACAGCCCACACCGTGGATTCAGGCGACTCCAAAGCCAGAGACAAAGTAATTGGACCCCAGCCGCAACCCAGATCCAGAAACACGCCATGCTCCGGCGGCTCCGGTGCATGCCTGAGCAGCACCGACGTGCCCAGATCCAAACGGGAACCGGAAAACACGCCATGACTCGTCTCCACAACGACCTCGCGTCCACGAAGCGTCACCTGCAATTCACGACGAACATCCTGCGACGACGGCGTCGAGGAAAAATACTGCTCATTATCTGCCATGCCACTTACTCCTTGATTGCTTCCTGCCTGCGTCCACGGCCGCGGACCCATCCGTATCGATCACGCCGACAATTGCCCGCATCGACTGTTCGGCGACTGTTCGGCGACTGTCCGGTCGCACCAACGCCCCATGTCTTCTCACATGATGATAATAAGAAGCCGGAATAGAGCGTACAACGAGAGGTGCCAGTGGCCAACAGCGAAATAAACGGCAGAGAACAGCAAACGGAATACCACGATCAGGGGGAGGTCTCGGAACGATTCGCCGGGACGGCCATGGCGGATCGATCGACGGCAGGCACGCCGGATGTGCTGGCCGAACATTCCGAAGTACTGCAGGACACGACTAGGGACGCGTTCGGGCCGGGCAGTGAGGAATGGGCGGAACGCGAATCCCGCAATCAGCTCAAACACGTGGTCGGACTCGGCGAACTGCAGGACGTTACCGAAGTCGAATACCGACAGGTGCGTCTTGAACGCGTCGTACTCGTCGGCGTATGGTCCAGTCTGGAAACCACGCAGGCCAAAGCCGAGGAATCCCTGCGAGAGCTTGCCGCGCTCGCCGAAACCGCCGGCGCGCAGGTGATGGATGGCCTGCTGCAGCACAGATTGCGTCCCGATTCCGCCACCTATGTGGGCTCCGGCAAGGCCAAGGAGATCGCCGGCATCGTCGCCCAGCTCGACGCCGACACCATCGTTGTCGACGCCGATCTGCCGCCATCGCAGCGACGTGGCCTTGAGGACGTGGCCAAGGTGAAAGTGGTCGATCGCACCGCCGTGATTCTCGACATCTTCGCCCAGCACGCTACCAGCCGTGAAGGCAAGGCGCAGGTGGAGCTCGCCCAGCTTGAATACATGCTGCCCCGACTGCGCGGCTGGGGTGGATCGTTGTCCCGACAGGCCGGTGGACAGGCCGCCGGCCAGGCAGGCGGCATCGGCTCCCGAGGCCCCGGCGAAACCCAGATCGAAATGGACCGTCGCGTGATCCGTACGCGCATGGCCCGACTGCGGCGGCAGATCGCCCAGATGGCACCAGCCCGTGAGGTCAAGCGCGGCTCCCGGCGTCGTCACGAACTCCCGTCCGTGGCAGTGGTCGGCTACACCAACGCCGGCAAATCCTCGCTGACCAACCGTCTTACCGGATCTGCCGAGCTGGTCGAGAACGCACTGTTCGCCACCCTTGACACTGCGGTCCGTCGTGCCCGCTCGGTCAATGGCCGCCACTATACGTTCGTCGACACTGTCGGATTCGTCCGCCGTCTGCCCACGCAGCTTATCGAGGCGTTCAAATCCACGCTGGAAGAAGTGGGGGAGTCCGACGTCATCCTCCACGTCGTCGACGGATCCCATCCCGATCCCTTCTCCCAGATCGACGCCGTCAACGACGTTCTCGCCGACATTCCCGGTGCCGAGGATATTCCCCGTATTCTCGCGTTCAACAAGATCGACATGATCGACGATGTGGCCCGCGAACGTCTGCGCCAGCTCGAGCCCACCGCGTATCTCGTCTCAGCGGCCACCGGAGAAGGAGTCGACGCCCTCCGCGACGCCGTCGAGGCGCTTCTCCCCGTCCCTGACGTTCACGTCAGCGCACTGCTTCCCTACGATGCCGGTTCGCTCGTCTCCGAAGTCCGCGAACGCGGTATGGTCGACCATATCGACTACCGGCCCGACGGCGTATACGTCGAGGCCGATGTCGACAGGCGGCTCGCCTCCCGCATCGTGGATCGTGCCATCGACGACGAGTGAAGTGACGACGAGTGATGTTCCCAGTCCTGTTCGCGAGCAATTCCCGCCCCGACTCCCGATGTTGCAATCCCGCGCATGTTCGCGCTAACGGCATGATGTCGCGGCTTCGGGATTTGCGGGCATAACCGTGGCAACAATAGTCAGATGGTGACGTTATAGTAATCTCGAAGTTGGCTTGATTTGCCGATGTTTGGAGTTATTCAAAGAGAGGTGCCTTCTAATGGCAGAATCAACGATTCGTCCCACAAAGCTTGCGATCATTGGTGCCGGTGCCGTCGGTTCCACCATGGCCTTCGCCGCTGCTCAGCGCGGCATCGCCCGTGAGATCGTGCTGGAAGATATCGCCGCCAAGCGTGTCGAGGCTGAGGTGCTGGACATGCAGCACGGTTCGAGCTTCTATCCCACCGTCTCCATCAGCGGATCCGACGATGTCGAGATCTGCCGTGACGCAGACGTCGTCGTCATCACCGCCGGTGCCCGCCAGAAGCCCGGTCAGTCCCGTCTTGACCTCGCCGGCGCCACCATCAACATCATGAAGTCCATCATCCCCGGTGTCGTCAACGTGGCCCCCAACGCCATCTACATGCTCGTCACCAACCCCGTTGACATCGTCACCCACGTGTCCATGAAGCTCTCCGGCCTCCCCGCCAACCAGATCTTCGGTTCCGGCACCAACCTGGACTCCGCCCGTCTTCGCTTCCTCATCGCCCAGCAGACCGGCGTCAACGTCAAGAACGTCCACGCCTACATCGCCGGCGAGCACGGTGACTCCGAAGTCCCGCTCTGGGCCTCTGCCACCATCGGTGGCGTCCCCATGTGCGACTGGACCCCGCTCCCCGGCCACGAGCCCCTCGATGCCGCCAAGCGTGAGGAGATCCACCAGGAAGTCAAGAACGCCGCCTACCGCATCATCGAAGGCAAGGGCGCCACCAACTACGCCATCGCTATGTCCGGTGTCGACATCATCGAATCCATCCTCAAGGATTCCAACCGCATCCTCCCCGTCTCCTCCCTCCTCCACGACTTCCACGGCATCTCCGATGTCTGCATGTCCGTCCCCTCCGTCCTCAACCGTCAGGGCGTCAACACCCGCATCAACACCCCGCTCTCCGATCGTGAGCTCGCGGCCCTCAAGCGCTCTGCCGAGACGCTGAAGCAGACCGCCGCCCAGTTCGGCTTCTGATAAAAAACCGCCCCACGGAGTGTCATCTTCGTTGCAGAGAACTTGACGTACCTTTGTACGCCTGCGTTCTCTGTGTCTTGATGACACACTCGTGGGGCGGTTTTTTTGTGATCCGTCCCTATGGAGTGTCGTCTGTGTTGCGGAGGATCTGACGTACCTTTGTATGCGTTCTCTGCGTCTTGATGACACACTCGTGGGGCGGTTTTGTGGTTGAGGTCCCACGGGGTGTCATCTTCGTTGCAGAGAATGTAACGTTTGTACGTTTTTCGATTCCTGCGTTGGGTGGCACTCGCGTGGGGCGGATTGTTATGTGTGGTATGGCCTTGCAAGGTGTTAGATCTTGCGGAGGACTGTAACCACCTTACCCATGACCGTGGCGTTGGTGCCGTCAATGGGCGTGTATGCAGGATTATGCGGAATCAGCCAGATGTGGCCCTTGTCCTTGCGGAACGTCTTCACCGTGGCCTCTCCATCAAGCAGGGCGGCAACGATATCACCGTTCTCTGCCGTATGCTGTGAACGCACCACTACGAAATCCCCATCGCAGATGGCGGCATCCACCATGGAATCGCCATGGACCTCCAGCATGAACAGATTGCCATCTCCAGTCAAGCGCTTCGGCAGACGCATCACATCTTCAACATGCTGTTCGGCGGTAATGGGCACGCCGGCCGCTATACGTCCCACCAGCGGCACATCGCGGGACTGGGCAAGGGATTCCTCCCGCTCCTCAATGGCCTCCTGACTCGGGAAACGAACGATTGCTGATCCGTTCGGAGTTCGTTCGATCGTATCGCCATCCCAATCAGCCAGCAGCTCGATGGCACGACCCTTGTTCGCATTGATGCGAATATAGCCTTTTGACTCAAGGGCGTGAAGCTGGTGCTTCACTGACGAAGGGCTCTTCAGTCCAACGCTTTCGCCGATTTCACGAAACGAAGGGGCGAAACCCTTCTGAAGAATATGCTCGCGAATCGCCTCCAGCACACGTCGTTGCCTGTCGGTGAGATCCTCCCCGCCGAATACGGGACCGCCATCTTCCGGCGAAAAGGGTATGGTACGCACGTCGGACTCCTTTCAGTTGGTTCAACTGTACATCGAAATGTTCGAAATGCAAAACAGATGTTCTATGTCCGCTTGCATCGGTCGTACACATGTGGCACAATTGCAACTAACGTTCGATAGAACGTGTGTTCGAGAAAGGTGTGTCATGACGGATATGCATTTCACATTGGAGGCAAAGGGCCCGAATTCCAAGGCTTTGAGACGTCGGATGTCGCAGAAGGCGATAATGTCTTCGGTTGCGACGAATGTTCGATCGACCGCTGGTGATGTTCGATCGATCATGGCTTCCTGGGCACGCGTGGTGGTTGGCGTGCTGGCCATTGTCATATGCTGCCTGATGGTTTTGGCGCTGAACGGGCCGAGCAATGCGGACTCCAACGCCGAACCCATGGAAGTCACCAGCTATACCGTGGCTCCGGGAGATACCTTGTGGTCCTACGCCGAGCGGATCACGCCGAGAGGTGGGGATGTAAGCGAGACGGTGGATGAACTGAAACGGATCAATCATCTTGATACGTCGTCGCTGCGGGTGGGGCAGCGCATTGTGGTTCCGGTGCGATGACATGTCCTGCAACGATGAGGCGTCCATAGCGGCGGTAGCCGTCCGTAATGAGGACACGCAGTTCGATTTCGTCGATGGTTTGTGCAAGACACGCGGGTGGTGCGCCCCAACG
Organism: Bifidobacterium sp. UTCIF-39; assembly: GCF_006408715.1. NCBI lineage: Bacteria > Bacillati > Actinomycetota > Actinomycetes > Bifidobacteriales > Bifidobacteriaceae > Bifidobacterium > Bifidobacterium sp. UTCIF-39. The sequence continues at coordinate 23,958 of NZ_JEOG01000005.1, forward strand.
TTTACTCTTGATGGTATGCATTGTCCTTTCTGTAAGAACCCGGATACCAAGGTCGTCGATACCCGTGTGGGGGAGGATGGCTACTCCATTCGACGTCGACGCGAATGCCCGAAATGTTCGCGTCGCTTTACCACAGTGGAAACAGCCACATTGATGGTGATCAAACGATCGGGGAACGTTGAACCGTTCAACCGTGACAAGGTGATCACCGGAGTGCGCAAGGCGTGCCAGGGGCGGCCCATCAAGGAAGAGGATCTCAAGCAGCTGGGCCAGAGAGTCGAAGAGGATCTTCGCGCCCGCGGACTTGCTCAGGTGCCTTCCGATGAAGTCGGCCGGGCGATACTCGGTCCGTTGCGTGATCTGGATGAAGTCGCCTATATGCGTTTTGCAAGCGTGTATCAGGAATTCAACAATCTCGAAGATTTCGAACGAGCAATCAAGGAACTGCGCGATCAGGAATCGAAGGAAGGGAACGAGTCCCACGACTGAATGAGGAACCGACAGATCGGTTGGCTGATATGGAATGAGCTTCACCGTGAAGCCCATAGTTCGTGAAAGTTCCGTTATCGCGATACGTGTAGATATACATGAAGGGTGTCCCCGGGCAGAGGGGGACACCCTTCATGTTGGTTGTCTCGCAAGGAACGAAATACGCGAATCTACAGCACGCGTACGCGAATCGTGCCCTGCAGATTCCGGAGCTTCTCCAGCGACTCGTCGCTCGGGCGGCTGGACACATCGGTGACTACGTAACCGAGCTCGTCCTCGGTGGCCAACGCCTGTGCGGTGATGTTGATGTTCTCCGCACCGAGTACATGATTCACATTGGCCAGTACGCCGGGCAGGTTGTCGTGCAGGTGGGCGATACGCACAGCACCCTGGCAGGGATTCATGTTCAACGTCGGCATATTGACCGACAGCGAAGTGACGCCATTGCTCCAGTAGTCAAGCAGCTTATGCGACACGAAGTGGCCGATGGCCTCCTGCGCCTCCAGCGTGGATCCGCCGATATGCGGGGTGAGGATTACGTTGTCCTCCTCGCTCAGCGGGGTGGAGAACGCATCGCCCGACTTCTTCGGCTCCACCGGGAACACATCCACTGCGGCACCGGCGATATGACCGGAGTCCATATGGCTCTTCAGCGCATCCAGATCGGCGACGAATCCACGGGACAGGTTGATGAATACCGCACCCGGCTTCATGCGGGCGAACTGAGCCTCACCGAAGAAATTGGTGTTCGACTTGCGGCCATCAACATGCAACGTCACCGCGTCGGACTGCTCCAGCAGCTCATCGAGGGTCTCCATACGCTCGGCATTGCCCAGCGCCAGCTTCTCCTCGATGTCGTAGAACACCACATGCATGCCCAGAGCCTCGGCGAGGACGGACACCTGCGAGCCGATGTTGCCATAGCCGATGATGCCCAGCGTCTTGCCGCGAACCTCGTGGGAACCGGCAGCGGACTTGTCCCACACGCCGCCACGCACATGATGCGAGTGGGCGGGCAGGCGGCGCATCAGCGAGATGATGTCCGAGATGACCAGCTCAACCACGGAGCGGGTGTTTGAATAGGGAGCATTGAACACGGCGATACCGTGCTTGCCCGCATACTTCAGATCCACCTGGTTGGTACCGATGGAGAAGCATCCCACGGCGGTCAGATTCGGCCTGGCGGCAAGCACCTTCTCGGTGACGCTCGTCTTGGAGCGAACACCGAGAAGATCCACACCATCAAGCGCTGCGATGAGTTCGTCCTCATCCATGGCACCTTTCGTGGTCACCACTTCGAAGCCGTGCTGTCGAAGATTCTCGGAAGCGAACGGATGAATGTTCTCGAGTAATAAGGCTTTAGGCATACAGCTACCCTACATCGGCAGGTGGTCCGCGTCATCCTGCGTCCGCACGATGACCAATTTCTGAGTCGGACGGGTCATCGCCACGTACAGATCGGACGCGGCGACCTGACGGGCCGGCGCATTGTCCTCGATCAGACCGGGCTGTACCACCACGACGGCGTCGAACTCGAGTCCCTTGACATCCTGCGGCGTACACAGGCTCACCTGCGAGTCCCATACCTTCTGACGACGCAGAATCTGGGCGCGATCCTCACCCAGACGCTGGCTGACAGACGACCACACGCGTTCGCCCAGAGCCGTGATAATTTCGGGGTCTGCGATCACGGCGATGCGTCCGGTGCCATCGGCGGACACGAACCGGGTGGCCAGATCAGCCGCGTAGTCGGCAGCCGTGTTCAGCATGTCATCGTCATCCTGGACCACGATGCGTTCCACGGAGTCCTTGATCTTACGAACCGCCTTGACGGTGGAGATATACAGTCCCTCCTGCTCGGCGAATCGGGAGGCCAGATCGGAGACCTCCTGAGGATTGCGGTAGTCGATGGTCAGCTCATTGAGATCCCAGCCATCCTGACCGAACAGCTTGTCAAGCGTGCGCTGCCAGGAACGGGAGCCGGCCAATGCCGACGTCTGCGCCACGTCGCCCACGATGGTGAACGAACGCGATGGACAACGGCGCATCAGCATACGCCAATCCATGGGGGTGAGCTCCTGTGCCTCGTCCACCACGATATGCCCGTAGGTCCATTCGCGCTGTCCGGCGGCCTTCTGCGCGGCGGTGCTGTCATCCAGCCCGTTGATCTGATCGAGCAGCATGTCCGACGTGACGATGCCCGAACCGATGCCGGCCTGTGCAAGCGTGTCTTTGGCGAACTGTTCATCCTGCATACGCTGCGCGTCCTTTCGTGCACGGGCGTCGTACTCACGAGGGTCATCGCCGAGCAGTTCGAGCGCCTCGTCGAGCAGTGGGATGTCGGACGGCGTCAGCGGCGATCCCTTGGGACGGAACAACTCGTGCAGATCGTCATCGCGCAGCCAAGGAGCGTATCGGTGCAGTTTGTTCGGCTTGGCCCACATATCCTCAAGCAGCCACTGTGCGGTCATGGGCAACCATGCCAGATTGAGGGTCCTGCGTACCTGATCGTCCATACGCAGCATGGAATGAGCGGACGCCAGTTCGGAACGGTCGGGATCATAGTCCAACAGCTCCGCGTAGCGGGTCACCATGGAGTGCAGCATCGACTCGACGAAGGTTTCGCGGGCCTTGTTATGCGGCTGTCGGGTACGCTTGGCGTCGTTCTGCGCCGCAATGATATCCGTGGATCGCATTGGCACTTTGATGCCATTGACACGGACGACCGGCAGATCCTTCGGAACGCGGATACGCGCCGAGACGGCATTGGCGATGACGGCGGCCATACGACGATCCCCCTTGAGCGCCGCCGCCCGTGGTGATTCGACGCCTGTGGCCTGAATACCCGGGATCAGATTGGCGATGGTCCGGGAGACCACGCCGGTCTCGCCCAGCGACGGGAGCACCTGATCGATGTAGTGCAGGAACGACGCGCTGGGGCCGACCACCAGCACGCCGGAACGCTGCAGCTTGTTGCGATGCGTATACAGCAGATAGGCCGCCCTATGCAGCGCCACTGCCGTCTTGCCGGTGCCGGGCCCGCCCTGCACGACCACCGCACGGTTCAACGGCGTGCGGATGATGCGATCCTGTTCCGCCTGAATGGTGGCCACGATGTCGGTCATCTTGCCGGTGCGACGGGAGCTGAGCGAAGCCAGCAGAGCACCTTCGCCGGTCAGCGTGCCGGAGGCGGACGCCTCGCTCACCTGTTCCGAGTGCACGTCGAGCACCTCGTCCTCGATGCCTACGACCTCTCGGAATCGCAGCGTGATATGACGACGCATCACGATATCGCCCCGATGGGCCGGTGTCGCCTCGTAGAACGGGCGGGCGGCCTCGGCTCGCCAGTCGATGAGGATGGGATTGTAGTCGGCGTCCGACAGGCCGATGCGTCCGATGTAATGACGAACGCCATTCTCCTCGTCAAGCCTGCCGAACACCAGACGATCCTCCACCGAGCGCAACTGGGTGAGACGATTCTCGTACATGGTGGCGAAGGAATCGCGTTCGGCCCGCTGGGTGGGGGAGCCGTGCGCTCCCGTAGCCCTGACCTTGTCGAGACTGTCCTTGGTCTGCTTGCGCATCTCATCAAGGCGTCCGTAGACACGATCGACCGTCTGCTGCTCGTCGTGCAGCTGCGAGGAATAGTTGGACATGAAAAGATCGCTCCTTGGCGGGGCCGGAAAGTTCGGCATTTCACTATACTCGCAGGCCTCTAAAACCCGATGGATTTCCTCGGATGCATGCATTTGTGGCGTTATTGGGGCGGAAAAACCTATAGTGGGGAAGATTGGGGATAAGTGGGGTAAAGTGGTGAACTGTTGGTCGCGACTCATGGCAAACGGGGCAAGGAGGTGCGCGCGATGGTCGACAGCGAACCAGCGGCCGCGCCGGCAGAGGCTCCTCCAGAGCTTCCGCCCCTGCTGCTGGGCACCTATACCCCGAAGATCGACGCCAAGGGAAGGCTCGCCCTCCCCGCAAAGCTTCGTAGCCAGCTTGGCCGCGGATTGGTCATGGCGAGGGGACAGGAACGCTGCATCTATCTGCTGCCCTACAGCGAATTTCGAAGGGTTGCCGCGCAGATCCAGCGCACATCGCTGGGCAACAAGGCGGCACGTGACTACTTGCGCGTGTTCCTGTCGGGGGCCGTCGATCAGGAACCCGACAAACAGGGCAGAGTGGTGATCCCGCCCATGTTGCGCGACTATGCGGGTCTGGGAACCGATGTCGTCGTCATCGGCGTCGGCACTCGTGCGGAGATATGGAACAGGGACGCTTGGGAGACATACCTGACCGAGCAGGAACAGGGCTATGCGGACATAGCCGATGACGTACTACCGGCAATGGAGTTCTAACACACATGGATATCACAGCGATTCACCAACCGGTGCTGCTGGACGACTGCGTGCGTCTGGTGACCGAGGCCGCAACAGTGCCTGGATCGGTCATCGTCGACTGCACGCTTGGACTTGCGGGCCATTCCACGGCGTTTCTCAAAGCCGCCCCGAACGCCAGACTCATCGGTATCGACCGGGATGAGGAGGCGCTCGCCCTCGCCACTCGTCGTATGCAGGACGAGGGCCTGTCGGATCGGTTCACGCCGGTTCACGCCGCCTTCGATGCGTTCGCCGACGTGCTGGCCGATCAGGGGATCGATCGCGTGCACGCCGTGTTCATGGATCTGGGATTGTCGAGTCTGCAGATCGACGAAACCGAACGCGGATTCTCCTATTCGCACGATGCGCCACTGGATATGCGCATGGACGCCACGCAGGGGATGACCGCCGAACGTGTGCTGGCCGAATACACCATGGATCATCTGCGGTGGATCTTCCGCGAATATGGCGAGGAGCGCTTCGCCGGCCCGATCGCGAAGGCCATCGTGACCGACCGTGAACGCGAACCGTTACGCACCTCGGCACAGTTGAACGCACTGGTCGATCGGGTGGTGCCCAAGGCCCACAGGCCCGCGGGCAATCCGGCCAAGCGGGTGTTCCAAGCATTGCGCATCGAGGTGAATGGCGAGCTGGACAAGCTGGCGTCGACCCTGCCTCAGGCCGCATTGCATCTCGCCGTCGGCGGTCGACTGGTCGTCGAATCGTATCATTCGCTGGAGGATAAGACCGTCAAGCGGTTCATGTCCAACGGTCTGAAGATCGACGTGCCTGCCGGCATGCCGGTGATTCCGGATGATGCGCAGCCGTTCTTCCGGGACCTGACACATGGCGCGATCAAGGCCGACGAGCAGGAGATCGCGAATAATCCGAGATCGGCCTCCGTCCGCCTGAGGGGAGTGGAGCTCACCCGTGAGCTTCCGGCACGATGGGCGTCCAGTTTCGCGTCGGGCGAGCATCGCTTCAGTTATAGGGAGCCGTCGAAATCGCAGGGCCGCATGCGAAACGGAACCGGCAAGGGCTTTGGAAAGGCAAGGAGGGGCCGAAGATGAGCGCATCTCCAAGGGTTGCGCGTTCCCGTTCCAAGGCGCAGGAGCGCAGCACCCGTCCGACCACATCCACCCGGGACCGGCTTCAAGTGACCACGTCGTCGAAAACCACAACGTTCTCCAATCGCATGCGTGGGCTGATGGGCGGTGTGCATCCCCGCCGTATGCGGTTGTTCCATTTCGTGGTGGCATTGGTGTTCCTCGGTGCGAGTCTTATCGGATCATTGGTGCTGCGCACGCAGATGATCGAGGACTCGTTCGCCATCACCGACACCCAGCAGTCCATCGGCCGACTTACCCAGGACATTCAGGAGAAGCAGACCGAACTTGATGGCCTTGAGGCGTCCCTGCCTTCCAAGGCGCAGAAGCTGGGTATGGTTCCCGGCTCCGATGCGCTGACCATCGACCTGAACGACCACGCCGCATCCAGTGACGGGAAGGGATCCAAGTGAGCCGCAAAGTCCGTCGTACGCGTGGCGACATCTTCCGCAGACGATCCCTGGCCGTTGGCATCATTCTCGCGTTCATAGCCTCGATGTGCGTGGTGAAGCTGTCATACATGCAGTTGTTCGCTGCTGGATCGGTAGCCCAGGCCGCCACGGCCAGCCGTACGGTTACCAAGACCGTCAAGGCGCAGCGTGGCACGATCGTCGACACGAACAACGTGGTCCTGGCCCAAAGCGTGGAACGGTATACCATTTACGCCGATCAGGTGGCCGCAGCCGACTTCACCCCCGTGGACTGCAACGGCACGAACGAGAGCACCTGCCATTCGATCGATGGCAAGAACGTGAACGCCACGGGTCCTGCCGCCGTGGCTAAGCTGCTGGCACCGGTGCTCGATATGAACACCATGGAACTCGGTGGCAAGCTCGTGGGCACGAACCGCTACGTGGTATTGAAGAAGAACGTGGTTCCCGAGGTGATGAGGGCCATTCAGAATCTGCACCTGACCGGCGTCATCGGCGCCGAGCTGACATCCGATCGGCAGTATTCCGACGATGGCGGGCTGCTTGGCACCATTCTCGGCGGTGTCGATAGCACAGGGACCGGTGTCGCCGGCATCGAGAAGATGGCCAACAAGTCATTGGTCGGCAAGGACGGCTCCACCAGCTATCAGCGCGGAGCCCGGGGTCAGCAGATCCCCGGCACGGTGACCGAGTCCGTTGACCCGGTCGATGGCGGCACCGTCAAGCTCACCATCGATTGGGACGTGCAATGGTACGTCAAGAAGGCGTTGAAGGATGCTCAGGCGAAGACCAATGCCGAATGGGGCATCGCCGTGGTGCAGGAGGTGAAAACCGGCAAGATCCGCGCGATCGCCGACACCGATGACTACGTGGCCGGCACCGACGAGGCGAAGATGAACGCGTCGAAGGCCGTGACCGCGGTGTTCGAGCCGGGATCCACGGGCAAGCTCATCACCGCGGCGGGCCTGCTGCAGGAGGGCATCCACAAGCCCACCGACCAGTTCCAGGTGCCCTATCAGATCCAGCTCGACGGACAGACCTATCACGATTCGCATGAACACGGCGTGCAGAACCTCACGCTTGCCGGCATCCTCAAGGAGTCGTCCAACGTGGGCACCGTCATGGCATCGACGAACTACGGCCTCGACAAGCGATACGAGTACATCACCGAGTTCGGCATCGGACAGAGCACGGGACTGAACTTCCCCGGCGAATCCAACGGCCAGATCGTCTCCTCGTACAAGGACTGGGACAAGCGCACTCGAAACACCGTGCTGTTCGGTCAGGGCTATTCCGCGTCGGCGTTGCAGATGACCAACGTGGTGGCCACGATCGCCAACAAGGGTGTGCGCAACGGGCAGTCGATCATCGAATCGTCCACCGACGCCCAGGGCAATGACACCACGCCCGCGACCAGCAAGTCGCAACGCGTGGTCGACGAGAACGTGGCATCCGAACTGATGAACATGATGGAGTCCATGGCCGAGCAGTACAAGTCCGTCATCAACGTCCAGGGCTATCGTCTGGCGGGCAAGTCCGGTACCGCGCAGGTGGCCGATTCCTCCGGTGCGCTCAACAGCATCATCGGCGACTTCATCGCCGCCATCCCGGCCAATGACCCGCAGTATGTGATCACCGTCGCACTCAAGGACCCGGAAGGCACCTACGGTGGCACTACGGCAGGTCCTGTGGTGGGTACGATTGGTGAATTCCTTATGCAGAAGTACGAGGTCCCGGCCTCGCCCGAGCGGACCGATGCTATTCCTACTGAATGGTGATCCGGCCGTGGTCGACAAGCAGGACTCGCAATTGCAGGCCGACGGTATTTCGGCCGGAGACAACCGACGCCAAGGGGTAACAGATGAGCGCACTAAGTGAAGCAAGCACGGAACATCTCACCATCGCCGATCTTCGCGAGCGATATGGTTTGACCACCAATGCGAAATTCGCGGGCAAGGTCACCGTCACCTCCATCGCCGACGATCTGAAGTCGGTGATGCCGGGTGCGTTGTTCATTCCGGGACCGCAGGATCTCAACGCCGATGCCGTGGCACAGGCCGAGGAACAGGGGGCGTATGCGGTCCTTCTGCCGACGTCCGTGCAGGATGATGGCCTGGAGGGCAGCATCCCCGTGCTGTACGGCGACCTGAGCGCCGAGGAGATGGGACGTCTCGCCTCCGATATGGCAGGCCATCCCTCGAACTCCGTGGCGGTGTTCCTGGTCGCTGGCGACGACGCCGTGGAACAGGGAGCGGATCTTGCCGAGCTGCTGCATGTGCTTGGCAATCCCGTCGGTCAGATCGGATACCGTCATTCGGTGTCGCTGGAACGTCATCTGGTGGAGGAGTATCCGTTAAGCGCAATCGATGTGCAGCGCATCCTGGCGGTGTTCGTGGAGGACGGCGCGTCCGCGGTGGTGATCGGCGCGGACGACCGCACACTCAGCCCCGGTGCGCTGGAGTCCGTGATCACCGATGTGTGTGCGCTTGACGAACCGGGAATCGGTGACGAGGACGCGATCCGTCCATCGCTGAAGGAGACGCTGGAACGGTACGGTGCAAAGCTGCGTGAAAGAACCCATATCGCACATCGAACCGTGGAAAGCGACGACATGGCCCACCATTACGATGGACAGCTCGACCCGGCTTCGAGCGGAAGACTGTCGCTGGCCATCGCCATGGTGATGAAGGCCGGCGTGCGCAAGGGCAACATCAAGAGCGCCCTGCGTGTGTCGAAGGAAATGAGCTGACGCGTCGGAACATTCCCGTACGCGGAACAATACGGATGCGTTCGCAAGAACGGTTCGTAGAACACAAGAGACAGGAACCACGGAAGAGGTAAACAACCCATGATGGTCATGACAGTTGAGGAAGCGGCGCTGGCGGTAGACGGCAGACTGCGTGTGCGGGATGCCGATCAGGCCGGGAATCCGATCGGCTCGGTGGTGACCGACTCCCGTCAGGCCGGTAAGGGAGCCCTGTTCGTGGCCATTGCCGGCGAACATGTGGACGGTCATGACTTCGTGGCCAAGGCGGGACAGACGGGCGCGGCAGCGGCTTTGGTGGACCATGAGATCGCCGACGCCGATGTGCCGCAGATCATCGTCGATGACACTGTCAAGGCATTGGGCCTGCTCGCCAAGGCCAGCATCGAGCGTCGCCGTGCCGCTGGCACGCCGTTCACCGTGATCGGCATCACCGGGTCGGTGGGCAAGACCACCACCAAGGATCTGCTCAAGGCCTTGCTGTCGTCGCAGGCACCGACCGTGGCACCCGTGGGATCGTTCAACAACGACATCGGCATGCCGATCACCGCGCTGCAGGTGGATGAGCATACCCGGTATCTGGTGTCGGAGATGGGCGCGAACCATCTGGGGGAGATCGCCTACCTGACGTCTCTGGTCCGACCGGACATCGCGGTGGTGCTCAAGGTGGGCGTCGCCCATCTGGGCGAATTCGGCTCCGTGGAGAACATTCAGAAGGCGAAGAGCGAAATCGTGCGTGCGCTGGATGCCAATGGTCTGGCGGTACTCAACGCCGATGACGACCACGTGACACCGATGGCCAGGATCGTGGACGATCGGGTACTGTGGTTCGGCATGGGTGACGGCGCCGAGTCGAAGGCCTCGGATGTGCGCATGAATGGTCTTGACCGAGCCACGTTCACGCTTGCCCTGCCCGGTCAGGATCCGATCGAGGTGAATCTGGCCATCCCGGGACGTCACAATGTGATGAACGCGCTGGCGGCGGCCACGGTCGCCTGGCATCTGGGCATGTCCGCCACGGATATCGCCGGCGTGTTGGCGCGACAGTCCACCATCAGCCCTCACCGTATGGCTGTGTCCACGCTCAGCCGTGGTGGAGCGGACTTCACCGTGATCGACGACTCCTTCAACGCGAACCCCGATTCCATGAAGGCCGGACTCGACGGTCTGCATGGCTGGACGGGCGACAGTGCCGACTCCAATGACAGGCCGTACCGTGTGGCCGTGCTCGGATCCATGCTTGAGCTGGGCGGAGACGAGGCCGGCCTGCACCGGGGCATCGGCGCGTACGCCGCCGAACTCGGCATCGATGCTGTGATCGCCGTGGGCAGCGACCATGACCGGAATCTCGACTCGCTCGCAGCCGACATCATCGATGGCGTGAAGTCCGCCGACAACGCCCCGTTCGCGGAGCTGGTGCACAATGTGGACGACGCGGATCGCACTGTGATCGATCTCGCCATCAGGCATCCCCATGCCGTGGTGCTGCTCAAGGGTTCGCATGCCTCGGGACTGAGCGCGCTCGCCACGCGTTGGGAGCGCAACGATGATCTGCCATCCAAGCACAACGCCGATGGCCACGAAACCACGAAGAATGGAGAAGCACTGTGATTTCGCTCCTTATCGGTCTGGGGGTGTCCCTCATCGTTACGCTGGTGGGCACGCCGATGCTCATCAAGCTGGTGCACAAACTGCATTACGGCCAGTACATCCGTCAGGACGGTCCGCAGTCCCATCTCATCAAACGTGGCACGCCCACGCTGGGCGGCGTGGTCATCAATCTCGCCATCGTGTTGGGTTGGGCGGCTTCGGCGCTGTACCGGTACATCGCGTACCATGACGTACCGAGTTGGACGGCGTTGCTGGTGCTGTTCGCCATGCTTTCCATGGGTCTGCTGGGCTTCATCGACGATTTCGCCAAGGTGCGCAAGAAGCAGAACGAGGGACTGTCGGTGGGCGGCAAGTTCTTCGGGCAGTTTGTGTTCGCCACTATGTTCGCCATTCTTGCGTTGATGATGCCCACCAAGAACGGATTCCCGAGCGCGCAGGCCGGCATTTCGTTCATCGAGCATCGAATCATCTCGTTCGAGTTCGCCGGGCGTGTGGTCGCCATCGTGCTGTTCGTGATCTGGGTGAACTTCCTGATGACGGCGTGGACGAACGCGTTCAATCTCACCGACGGCCTTGATGGTCTGGCATCCGGCAGCTCCATGGTCGCGTTCATCGGCTACGCGCTGATCGCCTACTGGGAGAGCTACCATCTCAAGGGCGCCGGGCATTCCGGCTTCGCCTACTCCGTGTCCGATCCGCAGGATCTGGCCATTCTGGCCGCGTGCGCGGTGGCCGCCTGCTTCGGCTTCCTGTGGTACAACACCAATCCGGCCAAGATCTTCATGGGAGACACGGGTTCGCTGGCATTGGGCGGTCTGTTCGCCGCGTTGTCGATCACCACGCATACCGAGGTGCTCGCCGTGGTGCTCGGAGGTCTGTTCGTGATGGAGACCTGCTCCGATGTGATTCAGGTGGGATATTTCAAGATGACGCACAAGCGCGTGTTCAAGATGGCCCCCATCCATCACCACTTCGAATTATGCGGATGGCAGGAGAACACCGTTGTGGTGCGCTTCTGGATGATCGAGATGCTGTTCGTGCTGGTCGGTCTGGTGCTGTTCTACTCCAACTGGCTGGTCGGCTCAGGACTGTTCTGATCCTGCCGATCGTTGCGGGCCGCATCACGGAAGGTGCGGCCCGTCGTTTTCTTCGTTTTTCTTTTTCCCGGCCCACCGGCCGACGGTGCGATGCCGTTCCGTATCGCGTTCTGTATTGGTGGGCTACTAGCCTGACGATGGTATGAATAATCCTAAAAGGAGGGGTCCGTTGACCAAGGTAGAGGATTTTCAGGGCAAGACCGTGATGGTGGCCGGACTGGGTGTATCCGGCGTGAGCGCGTGCGAGCGACTCAGGGATGCGGGAGCCACGGTGCTCGCATACGATGAGCGCAAGCCCGACGCCGATCTGCATAAGTTCGAGGACATCGACTTCGATGCACTGGATGCCATCGTCACCTCGCCGGTATTCGCGCCGTCCACACCATTCCTTGCCGAGGCGGCCAGGCGCGGCATCGACACGATGAGTGAGGTCGAACTCGCCTGGCGTCTGCGCGTACCCTCCACCTCCACCGGCAAGCCGGCGTCATGGGTGGGTATCACTGGTACCAACGGCAAGACGTCGACCACGGAAATGACCTCCGAGGTGTTGCGTGCCGCCCGTCTCAAGGCCCCTGCCGTGGGCAACATCGGCACGCCGGTCTCCTCAGCTTCGGTGGATCCCGCCAACGATGCGCTCGTGGTGGAACTCAGCTCGTTCCAGATGCACTACACCGATTCCCTTGAACTCGATTGCGCGGCGATCACCAATCTTGCCGACGATCATCTCGACTGGCATGGCGGATTCGAGAACTACGCCGCCGACAAGGCGAAGGTGTACCGGGGCGTCAAGCGCGCACTCGTCTACAATGCCGACGACGCCCGGGTGACGGCGTTGGCCGAGGTCGCCCATCCCGCCGAGGGATGCCGCAGGGTCGGCTTCACTCTGGGGGCACCCGCCGCGGGACAGATCGGCGTCGAGGACGGCTGGATTGTGGACCGCAGTGGTCTGCGTGACGAGGACGCGGCCGAACGCATGGCCCGGGTGCTTGACTTCACGCACCTGTGTGAGCCGGATGGTACTGTCTACCCGCATCTGCTGGCCGACGCCCTGTGCGCGTTGGCGCTGTCCCTGGGCATGGGCGTGCCCGCGGCGACAGCCATCGGCGCGCTCAAGCAGTTCGCTCCCGGTGGCCATCGCATCGCCAAGGTCGCCGAAGCCAAGGTGCCCGGTGGCAGCATCCGATTCGTCGACGATTCCAAGGCGACCAATGCGCACGCCGCTCACGCCTCGCTGTCCAGCTTCGCCCCCGGTTCCGTCGTCTGGATCGCCGGGGGGTTGGCCAAGAGCTCCCGTTTCGAGGATCTGGTGACCGATCAGGCGCATACGATGAGCGCCGCCGTGATCATCGGCGTGGATCAGAAGCCCATGCTGGAAGCGTTCGCGGCCAAGGCCCCCGAGATCCCGCTGACCGTGATCGATCCCGAACCCCGCGACACGGTGATGGATCGTGCCGTCGAAGCCGCTGGATCCTATGCCAAGGCCGGTAGCGTGGTGCTGATGGCCCCTGCCTGTGCGTCCATGGACCAGTTCAAGTCGTATGCCGATCGCGGCGATCGTTTCGCCAAGGCCGCGCGGCAGTGGGTGGCTGCGCATGGCGAATAAGCCGACCGGAAAGCCCGTCCGCACCTCCCGATCGGGAGGTGCTTCCTCCGGGAAGAAGGCGGTGACCGTCCGATCCCGATCCTCGCTGGGCCGCGACCCTGTCCGCCTCGGCCCCGACGATTCCGACGACTCGGATCTCAAGGGTCTCGACAAGGCCGTGGCCTTGGTCACCAACGGTTCTCCGGTGTCCAAGGGCAGCATCGACGGCAGTTCGACGAAACCAGTCGACTACAGCGGCATCCGCTGTCTGCTCAATCCTGTGTGGTGCTACTACGGGTTCATCATCTCCGTAACAGGACTCACCCTGTTCGGGTTGCTCATGGTGTTTTCCAGTTCCGCCGTCGATATGCTTGCCAAAAGCATGCCGACCTGGTCCGAGCTGCTTTCGCAGACGGCATTCGCCGTTCTGGGATGTGTGATCGGTTTCATCCTTTCCAAGATTCCGGTGAAAGTGTTCCGCAAACTGTCGAAGATCGCCATAATCTTTGGCATAGTGGGCCAGCTGGCCACCATGATCCCCGGCATCGGATCCGAAGCCGGCGGCAACATCGGATGGGTCGATCTCGGCGTGGTTCGTTTCCAGCCCGCTGAGATCCTCAAATGGGTGCTGATCATTTGGATGCCGGCGTCTCTGCTCGCGTCACGGGCAACGGCTAAACGAACGGTCAAACGCAAGCCGTTGCTGTCGTTCAATTCGCCGCCATGGATGAGGAAGATCGGACGGATCGTGGAGCGCTTCGTTCCACGCCAGTACTGGGCCCCGATCTTTGGATTCACGCTTGCCTTCCTTGCGGTGCTTGTCGGCCGTGATCTTGGCACCGGCATGATCGTGGTGCTCATCGGCGCGGTGGTGCTGCTGGTGGGAGGATTCCCGCTGCGCATGTTCGTGGTGCTTGGCGGGATAGGTGCGGCTGGCATCGTGCTCGCGTTCGTCACCGGAAGCTCAAACCGTATGAGTCGTATCATGGCGACATACGGTGAATGCTCGACCGCGGACCTGACCGGTGTGTGCTATCAGTCGATTCATGGCACCTATGCGTTGGCCTCGGGCGGGCTGACCGGCGTGGGATTGGGCAACTCGCGCGAAAAGTGGAACTACCTGCCCGCCGCACACAATGATTTCATCTTCGCCGTGATCGGTGAGGAACTCGGATTCCTCGGCGCATGTGCGGTAATCCTTGGATTCGTGATCATGGGCTGGTGCATGATCAATATCGCGGTGCGTCATCAGGACGCCTATGCCCGTATGGTGATCATGGCGTTCACCGTATGGCTGGTGGGACAGGCGCTGGTCAACATCGCCGTCGTTGTGGGACTGCTGCCGGTCATGGGTCTGCCGATGCCGTTCATATCGTCGGGTGGCACGGCGATGATCATGTGTCTGGCCGCTGCGGGAACAGTGGTCAGCATGGCTCGATCACAGACCGAGATCAAGGCCGCGGTATCGCACATATGATCCGTTCTGTCATCTGCCGACGTGATTCGGCGTCCGACTCGGACATCCGATGTTGACCGCCGCGGGCGCTATGCTCGTAACCATGTCTGATCGAGTAAGCATCGTGCTCGCCGGTGGCGGCACCGCAGGTCATGTCAATCCGCTGCTGAGCATCGCATCCGAAATCCGCAGAATCCGTCCGGACGCATCAATCAGCGTCATCGGCACCGAGGTCGGTCTGGAGAAGCGGCTCGTTCCCGCCGCCGGTTTCGAGATGGACACCATCGAGAAGGTGCCGTTCCCGCGTTCGATCAATGCAGACGCCTTCAAGTTCCCGATGCGATGGATTCGCGAGACCGGCCGTGTCCGGCGCATCCTCACCGAACGGCACGCCGACGTGCTTGTCGGCGTAGGTGGCTACGCGTCTGCTCCCGCATACTATACAGCCCACAAGATGGGTATTCCCGTGGTGATTCACGAGCAGAACGCTCGAGCCGGCATGGCGAACAAGCTCGGCAGCCGTTGGGCCGATTTCATCGGCACCGTCTACGACAACACCGGTCTGACGGCACGCCCCGGAGCGGTCATCGAACGTGTGGGCCTGCCGCTGCGTCCCGCCATCGCACAGGTCGCCGAAGCCATGGAACAGGATCGTGCCGCGGCCCGCGTCGCCGGAGCGACGGCACTCGGTCTCGACCCGACACGGCCCATCGTGCTGGTCACCGGAGGCTCCCTGGGCGCGCAAAGCCTCAACATCGCTGTGTCGAACACCGCCCGGGAGCTGCTGGACGTCACCCAGGTCATTCACCTGACCGGCAAGGGCAAGATCAGCCAGGTACGCAAGCTCGTCGAAGCCTCCGCCGGAGCGGACGTACTCTGCGGCATCGGACCGGACAGCGCCGGTCGGGGGGACTACCACGCCGCCGAATACCTCGAACGCATCGATCAGGCCTTCGCCTGCGCTGATCTTGTCATCTGCCGTTCCGGTGCCGGCACCGTGGCTGAAATCGCGGCTCTGGGACTTCCCGCCGTATACGTGCCGCTGCCCATCGGCAACGGCGAGCAGCGCTACAACGCCGAACCGGTGGTGGAGGCGGGCGGCGGCTTCCTGGTGCTCGATGCCGACTTCACCAGCGAATGGGTATCCGGACACGTTCCCGCACTGCTCGCTGATGGCGACAGGCTCAGCGATCTGGCCAAGTCCGCGTGGACCTACGGCATCCGCGACGCCGCCCACACCATGGCCGAACGCGTGCTCGATTTCGTCGACAAACGATAACAATGAACAACAATGAACGATGCGATGAGAGACGCGGATATCGCCCCGAACCCGACTGGGCAATATCCCGTCCTCGTCGATAATGGAATGAGTTTGCTTCCGCGTCATAAGGAGAATCTTTCGTGACTGATCACGCTTCCGACAACACCATCGTGCTTGAACCCACCAGCCGGCCGCCGCACGCCGACTCGCTGCGCGTGCAGGATCTCGGTCGAACCCATTTCATCGGCATTGGTGGCGCCGGCATGAGCGTGCTGGCGGAGATCCTGCATGAGCGGGGCGTTGACGTGCAGGGATCGGACCGCGAACTCGGCCCCAAGGCCGAACGTCTGCGCACCCTTGGACTCACGGTGATGATCGGCCAGAAGGCGGAAAACGTGCAGGGCGTGGACACCGTGGTCTGGTCGAGTGCCATCAAACCGGACAATCCGGAGATCGTGGCCGCCGTGGAACAGGGCGCGCGACTCATGCATCGCAGTGACATCCTCGCCCTGCTTATGCGAGATTCGCGTGCGGTGACCGTGGCGGGAGCGCACGGCAAGACCACCACCAGTGCGATGATCGCCCACATTCTCGTCAACGCGGGTACCGGCGAACTGGCCGACCCCAGCTACGCCATCGGTGGCTCC
This sequence comes from Bifidobacterium sp. UTCIF-39, assembly GCF_006408715.1. NCBI lineage: Bacteria > Bacillati > Actinomycetota > Actinomycetes > Bifidobacteriales > Bifidobacteriaceae > Bifidobacterium > Bifidobacterium sp. UTCIF-39. The sequence continues at coordinate 40,778 of NZ_JEOG01000005.1, forward strand.
ATTCAGGGACCCAACGGCACGATCGACGGCGGCCATGCCGGCAAGGGAGGCGTTCTGGTGGCCGAAGCCGACGAATCCGACGGCAGCTTCGCCAAATACCATCCCGAAATCGCAGTGATCACCAACGTGGAGGCGGAACACCTCGATCACTACGGCACTGCGGACAACTATCGTCAGGCGTTCGTCGACCATTCCCACCACGCCACGGGCCATGTGGTGCTGTGTGCGGATGACGAGGGCGCGCTCGCCGTCCTGCGTGCGATGAGCCCGGAGTCCGCGGCGAAGGCCGTCGCCTATTCGACGCATACCGTCGACGAGATCGGCGACATCAACGGAGCGTCGTTCGCGCATATCGACCATGAGGCCGAGGCCTCCGCGGACGACACCTCCGATGCCGTGGAATCCTTCGTTCTGCATATGCCAGCTGGTCTTGGAGGAACCGACGCCGATGCCGTGGACATCACCGTCGGACTGCGCATCCCGGGCATTCACAACGCCCGTAATGCCTCCGCCGCCATCACCGCGGCCACGCTGCTGGGCATGGACCCGCATGACGCCGCACGTGCCGCAGGCACCTTCCGTGGAGCCGCGCGCCGATTCGAGATCCGTGGCGAACGCGCCGGCGTGACCATTGTGGACGATTACGCGCACCATCCCACCGAGATCGCGGCAATGCTTGACGCGGCCCGTCGTCGTTTCCCGGAGTCCACAGTGCGCGTGCTGTTCCAGCCGCATCTGTTCTCCCGCACCATGTTCTTCGCGTCCGACTTCGCCCACGCATTGGCCAAGGCCGACGATGTGATCGTCACGGGAATCTTCCCCGCGCGTGAGAAGCAGGCCGACTATCCGCAGATCGGGCCGCAGACGGTCGTTGACGCCGCCGAAGGCATCGAGCATGATCCCGAGTCGTGGATTCAGGCAGTACCGGACATGTGCCAGGCCGCCAAGATGCTTGCCATGCGATCCCATCCCGGCGATGTGATCTTCACCGTCGGTGCCGGCGACATCACCAATATGGCCGAAGTGCTGCTGAGCGTGCTTGAGGCTCGTTCCGCGGGTACCCGCTGAACCAAGGTCGGGTGATCATGGCCGGACGTGTCGTCTCCTCGTCGGATTCGTCCCAGAGAGGAAACGGGAAGCAGACCTCGGACCGTGCGGGTGCTCACGGGTCCGTCGCAAAGCGTACGCCTCGCGAGGCAAGCGGCGTGGCCCGTTCCGGGGCGGGAGTCCGTAGCAAGGACGGTGATTTCGTCGACGCGCGTACCATGAAACCACGCAAATCGGTGTCCGAGCGACTTGACAGCCCGGATTTCGGCGGCCCGGGCCTGTTCGCCCGTCCCAAGGTGGTGAATTTTCCCGAACGTCTCAAGGAACGCCGGCAGGCACACCGTCGGGAGATGGCCGTACGCATCGCCATCGTGGTGGCCGTGATCGCCGCAGTGGTGGCGCTTATCTGGGGGCTGCTGTTCTCCCCGTTGCTGAGACTGCATACCGACCAGATCACGGTCGGCGGCACGAACACGTGGGTGTCGGCCAGCGAAGTGGCCGATATCGCCTATGCCCAGCAGGGCAAGTCCCTGCTGCTGGTCGACACCGACGGCATGGAGGAGAAGATCAGCGATCTACCGGGAGTGACCTCGGCCAAGGCGGTGAAACGGTATCCGCATGGCCTTGACGTTACGGTGAAGGCCGAGATCCCCGCGGCAGTGCTGCAGGTTTCCGAATCGGACTACACGGCGGTCGACAGGGAGGGGCGTGTGCTCAACGCGGTGAACGCCTCGGTGAAGGGCATCCCCGTGATCGAGGTGAAGGATGCCAAGAAGAGTCTGGACAACAAGGCCGTCAAGCAGGCGTTGCAGGTGCTCGGCTCCTTGGATGAGCCCATGCGTCAGAAGATCACCAAGGTGGAGGCCAAGACGCAGGACTCAATCACCACCACGCTCGACGACGGCTACACGATCATCTGGGGCAACTCGTCGCAGATGAAACTGAAGAAGGCCGTGGTGGACACGCTGTTGTCGAAACCCGATCAGCTTGAGGGGGCAAAGACCATCAATGTGGCGGCGCCAGACAAGGCCACCATCAAATAGGAGTGGACTGGTCGAGGGGCGGCCGCAGCGGTGTACAGGCGACTGCGGCCAGCGGCTGGAGAGACTGCTGAGCCTGTTCAGTGCATGAGCTCATCGGTGTCGTAGTTGATCGTCACCGGTCCGTCATTGGTCAGACTCACCTGCATATGCGCGCCGAAACGGCCTTCCTTGACGGTCAGTCCGTAGGAGGCAAGTTCACGGTTGAAATCGTGCCAGACCTGTTCGGCGTGATGAGGCTCTCCAGCCCCGGTGAATCCGGGACGGTTGCCGCGGCGCACATCGGCGAACAACGTGAATTGCGAGATGGACAGTACGGAGCCGCCAACATCGAGAATCGACTTGTTCATCTTGCCGTTGCCGTCCTCGAATACGCGAAGATGAGCGATCTTGCGGGCCAGCCATGCCACCTGATCGGGGCCGTCCGTGTCGGCGACGCCGACCAACAGCATGAATCCCCGATCGATCGACTGTGGAATGAAGGGCTCCTCGTCATCGGACTCGGGAATGACATCCACCGCGGCCCGACTTACTTTCTGCACTACGATACGCATGCCAGTCAGTGTATGCCGTGCCATGCGACATGCATTCGGAGGACGTGGGGCCGGTTCGGTTGTCCGACACGACGGTCGTCCGGATGATATGCCAAGGGCCGGTGGACGCTGATCGGCGCGTTCACCGGCCCTTGCTTATTGACGACTATCGTTGCAATGCTGACGATACTGCCGTCGTCGTTGCGATTGTGGTCTGATTCCGCAGACCCTATCTGGACCTTACTTGGAACGAGACACGAGCTCGGCCTCGATCTCCTCAAGCGACTTGCCCTTGGTCTCGGGGAGGCACTTCGCGACGAACGGGATGGACAGCACGGCGAACGCGGCGAAGATGGCGAACGGGCCGCCCACGTTGTTGTGGAACGCGGCAAGAAGCATCAGGAAGAACTGGGAGACAATGAAATTACCGATCCAGTTCGCGGCTGAGCCGATCGAGGTGCCGATGCCACGCACGGACAGCGGGAAGATCTCGCCGATCATCACCCAAGCCAGCGGGCCCCACGATACGGCGAAACCGAGGATGTAGATGGCGATCAGCACCATGGTCGGGATGGCGGCATGGCTGACATCGCCGAGGAAGTTGAGCAGGGCGAGCGCGACCAGCGACACGGCCATGACGATGGATCCGAAGAACAGCACGGTCTTGCGGTTGAAACGATCCATGAAGATCGTTGCGACGATGGTGGAGACGAAGTTGACCACGCCGATGCCCACCGACACCCAGATCGCCTGATCAGCCGGGAAGCCGAAGCCCTTGATGAACACCTGGGGCAGGAAGTAGATCACCGAGTTGATGCCCACCAGCTGCTGGAACAGCATGATGCCGATGGCGGCGATGATGGCCGGACGGGCGGTGGTGAACAGCTCCTTGACACTGCCCTGCTTCTGCTGCTGTGCGCCTTCGGCACCGGCGACGCGCTTGATCTCATCCAGTTCGGCGGTGACTTCGGTGGCGTCCATGTCTTTGCGGATCAGCTGCAATACCTTGAAGGCGTTGCGCATATCGCCCTGCTTGACTAGATAACGGGGGGACTCAGGCAACAGGATGCCGCCGATCAGCAGCAATGCGGACGGAATAAGTGCGGAACCGAGCATCCAACGCCAGTCGCTGAAGCCGAGCAGGTTGTGGTTGAGGAAGCTGAGGTTCGACACATAGGCCAGCAGAATGCCGAACGTGACCATGAGCTGGAACAGCGTGGACAGGGATCCGCGGTGTTCCTTGGGGGCGAGCTCGGCCAGGTAGGCCGGCGTAAGAGCGGATGCGGCACCTACGGCCAGACCCAGCAGAATACGGGCGAGCACCATCCACACGAAGCCGGTCGCCGTGGCCGACAGGCCGGAACCCAGCAGGAACAGAATCGCGGAGACGATGAGCAGCTTCTTGCGGCCGTACTTATCGGACAGACCGCCGATGGTGAGTGCACCGATCATCGATCCGATCAGCACCGACGAGGTAATGAATCCGGTCTGCGCCGCATTCAGCGAGAACTCGGATTCGATCAGTGGCGAGGCACCGGAGATGATGCCGGTATCGAATCCGAACAGCATGCCTCCCAGCGCTCCGAATATGAAGATGAACGTGTTATTAAGTGGGAATCGCATCGAATCTCCTTTGTCTCGGTCCTTCCACTTCCGCTGTTCCGATCCGGCGAACCGACCGGAAAACAAAAAAAGACCTGAGACACGGCTTTGCGCCGTGCCTCAGGTCTTGCCTCGTTTTACCAAGTAGCAACCCTGCTGATCAAAACAACTGATTTGGAGCATAGACGCAAAATGAACATTTGGCAAACCGGATGATTCCGCATGGTTTTAAACCGCTGAAATTGCAACAAAAAAGCCATCCAGATGGTGTGTCTGGATGGCTTTGCTTGTGGAGTCGCCGGGAATTGAACCCGGGTCCGATGACCGTACCCTCAGTCTTCTACGTGCGTAGTCTGCTGGCCAGGTGGCTATCTGTCTGCCCCCGCCTGTGTCGCAGACAACTGGCGGCGGGCATAGTCACAGCAAAAGTCCCTGAAGCGCCCTGTGACGCAATGCTTCAGGCAAGTCTCCTAATGACGCTCAGCATCTCCCCGGAAACATGGGAGAGTGAACGGAGCGGCTGCTCGCTGGTTAATTCTGGCGCGAAGCTCAGGCAGCGAGAGCGAACTCAGTGCGGTTAGATTTAGCACTTATTCTTTGCGGGAGGACATTAACGAGTGGACCCCCGCGTTCTCGGCACGCTTCCCTGTGACGAACAGGTCACCGTCGAAACCGATCGACCCCGATATTGAATTATCAATCAACTGCCGACATACAAAGCCGGACATTTCAATATACCGTTGAAATGTCCGGCTTGTCAACAAGGAGTGTCGCTCATGGTGAAATTCCCGATGGAACATCGGCCAAGGTGAGCGAAACGGGGAAGGAGAGGATCACTCGGCCTTCTGCTTCGCCTCATACTCGGCGATGTAGTCGGGCATGACCTCCGGGTACTCCGGCCAGGCACCGGCCTGGGTGCACACGTATGCGGCGGTGTTCACGGCGGCGCGGTGGGCCTCCTGCAGGGACTTGCCGAGCAGGATGTTGATGGTGAACGCGCCGGAGAAGGAGTCGCCGGCACCGATGGTGTCGGACACCTCCACGCGCGGCGTGGGCAGGGTGGAGATCTCGCCGTTCTTGGCGAGGATGGTGCTGAAGTCGGCGCCGGCGGTCAGGATCACGTAATCGAGATCGAAGTTGTCCATGAACCACTTGCAGGCTTCCTCGTCGGTGCCGGTGATGCCGAACATCGGGCGCAGCAGCACGAGCTCGTCATCGTTCAGCTTGAACACGGTGGCGTCGGCCAGCTGCTCTTCGATGAGCTCCTTGGAGTAGTGGTCGCCGCGGATGTTGATGTCGTAGTAGCGCAGCGTTTCGGGACGGCTCATCTTGAGCAGCTTCATGATGGTGTCATGGGACTCCGGCATGCGGCAGGCGAGGGAGCCGTAGCAGATGGCGTCGGCCTTGCGCACCAGGTCGATGAGGTCCTGGGTCAGCGCGATGTGGTCCCAGGCCACGTCCTTGACGATGGTCCACTCGGGGATGCCGTTCTCCAGCTTCACGTCGGCGCGGCCGGTGGGGTAGGCGTTGCGCTGCAGGATGGACTTGATACCGGTCTTCTCCACCGCGGCCAGCAGCTCATCGCCGAGCTCGTCCTGGCCGATGGCGCTGATCGAGTAGCCGTCGGCGCCGTTCTTGGTGGCGTGGTAGATGAAGTTGACGGGGGCGCCGCCTGCGCGCTTGCCTTCGGGAATCATGTCCCACAGGATCTCGCCAAGGCTCAGGACGATCGGCTTTTTGTCGGTCATTGGTTTTCCTTTCTCTGGCATCTCGTCCACGAGATGGTCATATTGGTTGCTGTTGATCGGTTTTCGTTCGTGTCGGCGTCTGGTCGTTCGCGGCCCTTGCGGGGTCACATCCCTTCCGTCTGTTCGACAAATTCTGATGGGTGCTCGAGGAACTGCGCGGTGGCTACCGCGGCGGCGCCGTTGAGCGTGGCATCGACGGGCAGGTCGGACAGCATGATCTCGGTCGTCCGGTCCAGCACGGGGATGACACGCTGCGCCACGATGTCTCGCACCCGTTCCAGCATCGGCTCCCCGGCTTCCGCCATGATGTCGCCGATGATGATCTGCTTGGGGTTGAAGGCGTTGATGATGGTGACGCATCCGTATCCGATGTACGTGGACACGTCGCGGATCAGGGCGAGCGCTTCCGGATCGCCGTTGCGGGCGAGCGAGAATGCCGCCCGGCAGGCTTCGGCGTGGTTCATGTATTCGGAACCGGGGACGAGCCCGGATTCCGTGACCATTCCGTGGAAGGCGACCGCGGAACAGTAGTTTTCCAGACATCCGACGTTGCCGCATTCGCAGGGCTTGCCGGCGGCGTCGATGCTGATGTGCCCGATCTCGGTGGCCGCGCCAAGCTCTCCGTTGAGGAGTTCGCCGTGATCCATGAGCCCGAGTCCCACTCCTTCGCCGATCAGGTAGTAGCCGAGATTGCGAGAAGTGGCCTCCGGGTTGAACAGCGCCTGGGCGAGCGCGCCGGCGCGGGCGTCCTGCTCGATGAAGACGGGTACGCGGAATTCGGCGGAGAATTCCTCGATGAAGTTGACGTTTCGCCAGCCGAGCATGGAGGTGACCACGGCGGTGCGTCCTTCGTCGCGCAGGTAGGGGCCGGGTACGGCCATGCCGATGGCGACGATGGAGTCGTCCTTGTCCAGGATGGATCGGATGCGGGTTTTGATGTCGTCGCAGGTCTCGCGGATGGTGTCGTTACGGACCGGCGGCAGCGTCTGCATGGATTCGAGATTGCCGCCGAGGTCGAATACGCCGATCTGTGCGAGGGAGCGGGCGAATTTGACGGCGATCACGCGGTATTTCGACTCGTTGAGTTGCAGGCCGATGGACCGGCGTTTCTTGATGCCGTCGAGGTTGCCGGTCTCACTGACCACGCCCATGTCGATGAGCTGTGCCGTGATTTTGGTGATGGCCGCGGGGGTGAGGTCGAGCTTGCGGGCGATGTGCGCTCGGGAGCAGATGCCGTCGCGGTGCAGCAGCTGGATGATGCGGGAACGGTTCAGTTCGGCCATGGAGGCGTGCGTACTGCCGGGTGGTGCGATCATATGGCCTCCTTGACTTCGTCGTCGGCGGCAGGCGAACACGTTTCATGCGGTTCGTATTGTCGTCAATCGGTTGGATTTCGTATCGTGAATATATTAACATCGTTAATTAATTAAGCGCAAGCGCGACACGCGGATCGTCGTCGATTCGCGTGTATCATCGTAATCGAACGGACGTTCGACGACTGTCGGTGACACGGCTTGGAAACGAATGACGTTTTATCGTTTCGGTATGGGAGAATGTGACCACGGACGCATATCGCGCATCGCTGATCGCGTATGGGTCATGATTACGATTCCCCGCGAATAGGAGGGTGTGTTGCCAAGACAGAGAAACGCGGTCATTGTCACTCACAGGCAGCTGGCGACCACCGGCACCGAGGTCAAGGAGGTGGTGGAGCAGCTCAAGTCCGTCGGATTCGACGTGACGATCGTGGACAATCTCGAGGCTCCGCCGTTTGCGGCCGGTGAGGTGCAGACGTTCAACCCCGAAACGGAAATCGTGATCGTGCTTGGCGGTGACGGTACCATTCTGCGCGCTGCGGAGCTTGTCAAGGGCACCGACGTGCCGATCGTCGGCATCAATATGGGACATGTCGGCTTCCTTGCCGAATTCGAAAGCTTCCAGACCCAGGATGCCATCGCCAAGATCGCCGCCCGCGACTATTCGATCGACGAGCGTGTGATCGCATGGGTGGATGTGTGGGTGCCCGGAGCCACCGAACCCATGCATGACTGGGCGCTCAACGACGTGACGCTCGAACGTGCGGACCGGGGCAAGATGGTGGAGCTCAGCATCAGCGTGGACGATGTGGAAATGAGCTCCTTCGGATGCGACGGCGTGATCGTCTCCACGCCCACCGGGTCCACGGCGTACGCGTTCTCCGCAGGCGGACCGATCATCTGGCCGAATGTGGACGCTCTGCAGCTCGTGCCGCTCGCCGCGCATGCCCTGTTCTCCCGTCCGCTCGTCATCGGCTCCAAGTCGTCGTTCACGCTCGACATCTCCGCGGATTCTTCGAGCGAGGGGTGGATCTGCTGCGACGGACGCCGGCAGCGCAATCTGCCGCGGGGATCGCGCGTGGTGGTTCGGCAGTCGCCGAACTCGTTGCGTCTGGCGCGTCTGGTCGGCGTGCCGTTCACCAGCCGTCTTGTAGGCAAGTTCGATCTCCCCGTGATGGGATGGCGGGAGTCAGGCAAGAATCGCGGCTCGAAGGAGTCAAGGGAGGACAAGAGGCGGTAATGCTCGAAGAACTGGAGATCCGCTCACTTGGCCCCATCCGTCATGCAGTGGTGAATCCGGCTCGCGGCATGACCGCGATCACCGGCGAGACCGGTGCAGGAAAGTCCATGCTGCTGAACGCCCTCCGGCTGATCTCGGGAGGCGCCGTTCCCGCGCGCACCGTATCGGAGGGGGACCGGGAGGCATGGGCGCAGGGCGTATTCGATATCGCGCCGGGTGGGACCGTGGACGCCATCGCCCGAGACGCCGGTGCCGAACTCGGCGACGACGGATTGTTCCTGTCCCGTACCCTGCCCGCACAGGGACGTTCACGTGCCGTGCTTAACGGCAGAAGCGTGCCACGTGCCGTGCTTCGTGACCTGACCGACGAACTGATCGCCATCCACGGACAGGCCGACCAGCTGCGCATGGCATCTCCCGCCCGGCAGCGGGAATTCCTCGACTCATACGCCGACGACGCGGCCGAACTCGACGACTATCGTGCGGCATGGAAACGGCTCAACGATTGCGATGCCAAACTGCGCGCGATCGTCGAACAGGAGTCGGAGACCACACAGCGTGCCGACTATCTCCGTGAATCCATCGACCGCATTGACCGTACGGCCCCCCACGACGGTGAGGATGCGGAACTCAAGGCCATGCGCGATCGTATCGAGAACTCGGCCGCCATCATGCAAGGGGTCGGCGGGGCGCTCGCCGCGCTCGATCCGGGGCAGATGGGCGTGGATTCGGAGACCGGAGGAGCGATGGCCATGATCGAGCAGGCCGTGCACTCCCTGCAGTCCATCGGCATGAAGGGGACCTACGCCGAAACCGCGGAACGTCTGTCATCAGTGGAAACGGAACTGTCCGACATCGTCTTCACCCTTGGCGGCCTGCTGGAACAGGAGGACGGCGAAGGCGATCTCGATCAGATCAACGGACGCATCCACGAGCTCGACGAACTCGCCAGACGGTGGGGACCCACCCTCGCCGATGTCATCGCCTGGAGGGAAAAGGCCGGGTACGAGCTGGAGGACCTCGATGCATCCCCCGAACGCGTGGCGAAGCTCACCCGCGAACGGGATGAAGCCCACGCCGCCGCGCTCGAGGCCGCCGAGAGGCTGGGGAAGCGACGCCGCGACGCGGCGGCCGAACTCGCCGATCATGTAACGAAGGAACTCGAATCGTTGGCTATGGCCGGAGCCCGACTCGACATCGAAGTGGACCGGCGTGACGGACTCGACGCGCACGGCGGCGACGACATCCGTTTTCTGTTCACCGCGTTTCCGGGAGCGCCGAGTCTGCCGATGGGCAAGAGCGCGTCCGGCGGCGAGCTCAGTCGACTCATGCTGGCGTTGGAGCTGTCCGCGGCGCAGAAGGGGTTCTCGTCCGTGTCCGGTCAGGACATGACGTTCGTATTCGATGAAGTGGACGCCGGCGTGGGCGGACGTACGGCCGCCGAGCTCGGACGACGTCTGGCGCGACTCGCCGAGAACGCGCAGGTGATCGTCGTCACGCATCTGGCGCAGGTGGCCGCTTGGGCCGACGCGCAATTCGTGGTATCCAAGCGCGCCGACGAATCCGATGCCGATGCGGTACGTACCACTGTGGACGAGGTGCGTGGCGAAGCCCGTGAACGTGAGATCGCCCGCATGCTCGACGGCGGCGAGACCGATACATCGCTGACGCATGCGCGGGAGCTGCTCGACGCCTGTCATTCGTGATGGCCGAATCGGGATGTCGGCTCCCGCGGATAGCGTGGATGCCGTCAAGTTGCAGGGGAACCCGACTCGGCGCCGACGATGCGTATTCGCATGCGGCGCGCGGTGGAACGGGTTGAGAAAGGCATGACGCCTGACCCTTTGAACCTGTTGGTTAACACCATCGTAGGGAGGAACGATTATGAGCGTACTGACGCCCGTGCTGTCCATCGCAGGATCCGACTGTTCCGGAGGTGCCGGAATTCAGGCCGATCTCAAGACCATGAGCGCCAACGGCTGCTTCGCCATGTCCGTGATCACGTCCGTCGTCGCCGAGAACACCGCCCGCGTGATCTCCGTGCTCGACGTGGATCCGAAGATCATCGCCGATCAGATCGACGCCGTGTTCGAGGACATCCGTCCAAAGGCCGTGAAGATCGGCATGCTCGATAATCCGGACATCATGCAGGTCGTGGCCGACAAGCTCGTCGAGTATCAGGCCGAAAACGTGGTCATCGACCCGGTCATGTACGCCAAGAACGGTGCTCCGCTCATGGACCCCAACTGCATCGACTCGCTGATCAGGATCGTGATCCCGCACGCCGACGTGCTGACGCCGAACATTCCCGAGGCCGAATGCATCTCCGGACTGAAGATCACGGATCTTGAAGGCCAGAAGGCCGCGGCGAAGGCCATTCAGGAGATGGGTTGCACGTCCGCGCTCGTCAAGGGCGGCCACGCCACGGGCGACGCCATCGACGTGCTGTACGACGGCAAGAACTTCTATGAGTTCTCCGCCAAGCGCATCAACACCAAGAACACGCACGGAACCGGCTGCACGTACTCGTCGGCCATCGCCGCCAATCTTGCGCTCGGCCATCCGTTCCACGAGGCCATCGATCGTGCCAAGAAGTACGTGACCATGGCCATCGAGCATTCGCTGGAGCTCGGCAACGGCAACGGTCCCACCAATCATTTCTGGGATCTGTACGCACACGGCCTTGCCGGTTTCGATGCCAATGCCTGATTCCCTGATTTCGCCGTGCCGTCCGGCAACTCGTCCGGCAACGCGAGTGCGGGCAAGGCCGCCATCTTCGACCTCGATGGCACGCTGCTCGATTCAATGCACGTGTGGACCGACGTGGACAACGAATTCCTCCACGGCCGAGGACTCGACGTGCCCGCCGACTATGCCGAATCCATCGCCCACCTGTCGTTCGAAGGGTGCGCGGAGTACACGATTCGCCGGTTCGGTCTGCCGGACAGCCCACAGGATCTCATGGACGAATGGAACCGCATGGCGTTCGACGCCTATGCCACCACCGTGCCGCTCAAGCCGCATGCGGAGGAGTACCTGCGCCACCTCAAGTCGTCCGGTGCCAAGCTCGCCGTGGCCACCAGCCTGCCGCCACGGTTCCGTGAGGCAGTCCTTCGTCGACTCGGCATCTACGATCTGTTCGACGCGTTCAGCAGCGTGGATGATGTGAACAACGTCGGCAAGGACCGGCCCGACGTGTACCTGCATGCCGCGGCCCAGATTGGCGTGGTACCGACCTGCTGCACGGTATTCGAGGACATTCTTGTGGGCATCCGCGTGGCCAAATCCGTCGGCATGCGTGCATGGGCCATGTACGACGCCTCATCGAAAACCCAGTGGCGGCAGATCACCGCCATCGCCGATGGCGTCATGCACGACTTTTCCGACGCGCCGCTGATCCTCTAGACCACCGACCTTCCTTACTCATATTTTCTACGGCCATTCAGACCGATGTTTGCCGATTTGCCGATTTCACATCCCGAAAGGAACCCAACATGCCCCTTACCCGATTCCTTCCCGATCACCCCTTCGCCGAACGCCTCTACAAGGCCGCCGAACCCGTATGGGAGGAGGGCGTCGACCAGCCGTTCCTCCGCGAGCTCGGCGACGGCACACTCGACCGTGAGAAGTTCGTGTTCTACATGCTGCAGGACTATCTGTATCTCAATGACTACGTGAACGTGCATGCGCTCGCCTTCGCCAAGTGCGACGATCCGGCCATCCGCACGCATCTGTCGAACGCCATCGCCGGTGCCTCGAACGAGACCGAGCACGTGCACGACTTCTTCCGCGACACGTTCGGCATCACCCGTCAGCAGATGGACGACGCCCGTCAGTCGGCGTTTGCTCGCGCCTACACGTCGAATATGATCGCCATCGCACACACCAGGCCGCTGGTCGACGTGCTTGTGGCGCTGCTGCCGTGCGCCTGGGTGTATGCCGACTACGGCACGCGCATCGCGGCACGCATCGGCGATGCAATCGAGACGAACCCGTATCGCGCATGGATCGACATGTACAAGACCGACGAATTCTGGCAGTCCGCCGTCTGGTTGCTCGACGACATCGAAAAGCTGTCCGTCGGACTGAGTGAGGACCACAAGCGCACGCTCACCGAACAGTTCGTGGTGGGCGTGGAACACGAATACATGTTCTGGGACAGCGCCTACCGTCTCCAGCAGCGCTGGAAGCCCGAGTGGAAGTAGAACGAAACACTGAATCTGGGTCTATCCATGTCATGAAGAGCCGCAATACGCCCTGCTCATGATACGGATAGACCCAGATCCCACATTGGTGTTGGGCTGGTGCGTGTCGCGCTCGCTAAGATGGCAGACGAATCTCGCCCGACGCGGTCCAATAGGCAAGGTGACCGTGCGGTTCGGGCGTCAATGATGTCAGTCAAGGAGAAATGAACATGAAGATAGCCGCCTTCGAGGTGCGCGACGACGAGCGCAGATCGTTCGCCGATGAAGCAAACCGGGTCGGTGTGGCCGTTGAGCTGCATAGCGAATGCCTCGGTCCCGACAACATCGGTCTGGTTGCCGGTTGCGACGGCGTCAGCACTCTCGGCCAGAGCCATATCGACGCCGCCATGATCGACGCGCTTGCCGATGCCGGGGTCAAGGTGGTGGCCACCCGCACGATCGGGTACAACCACATCGATCTCAATGCGGCCAGACGGCGTGGCGTCATGGTGCTCAACGCCGACTATGCGCCGAACGGTGTGGCCGAATACACGGTGATGTTCATCTTGCTCGTGTTGCGCAACTACAAGCCGGCGCTGTGGCGCGGTCAGGTCTACGACTTCTCGCTTGGGGGATTGCAGGGGCGTGAACTGCGCAATCTCACCGTCGGTGTGATGGGCATCGGTCGCATCGGCGCGACGGTGATCCAATGCCTGACCGGATTCGGCTGTCGCATTCTCGCCTATGACCCGCATCCGAAGGCCGCCGTCGCGGAGCACGCCGAATACGTTGATCTAGAGACCCTGTACGCGCAGAGCGATGTGATCACGCTGCACATGCCGCTGCTCGATTCCACGTTCCATATCATCAACCGTGAGACGATCTCCCGGATGAAGGACGGCGTGGTGCTGATCAACTGCGCCCGTGGCGAGCTCATGGATCTTGACGCGCTGATCGACAACATCGAGGCCAAGAAGATCGGCGGACTCGGCCTTGACACCGTGGAGACCGAGGGCGAGCTGATCCATCGCGATCGCCGTACCGACATCCTCACCAACCGAGGCATCGCCTACCTGCGTCAGTTCCCGAACGTGGTGATGACGCAGCATATGGCGTTCTACACCGACGCCGCCGTGCGCAGCATGGTCTCCTGTTCCGTCGATGGCATTCGCGCCGTGCTGGAGACCGGGGAATTCCGCACCCGCATTGCGTAGCGTGTGTGATGTGTGATGTGCTACGCGTGACGAGTGACGCGTGGTGAGATGCGATCCCTTCCTGCATGATCTGCGGGGAGGGATCGTTCGTAGGGGGCGGATCGGACGGCCTGCTCAACTGTTATGTCTCCGAGTTGAACAGTTACCATAACTGTGATACTGTTATATGCAACAGTTACACAGTGTAATGGTACAGAAAGGGGTATCGATGAAGCTGATCATCTCATCGGTGTCCGGAGAACCCATCTACGAGCAAATCAAACGACAGATTCGTGATGCGGTGCTCAACGGCGAACTCAAACCCGGTGAAGCACTGCCGTCCCTGCGAAAGCTGGCCAAGGAACTGCGTGTATCCGTACTCACCGTCACCAGAGCGTATGGCGAACTGGCCGATGAGGGTGTGGTGCGCAATATTCAGGGCAAGGGCAGCTTTGTCATGGATCGCGGCAACGAGGTCATACGGGAAGCCTTGGAAACGCAAATCAAGGCCAATCTCGCCGAGGTCTGCACCGCGGCGCATGCGGCGGGAATGCCGGTCTCCGATCTGCATGATCTGCTCGATGATGTGTACGACGACATCACTAAGGAGCAATCATGACCGACCGTTCCCTCGACTCCGGTCCAATGGCGCTGTCCGTAACCGGAGCGGCCAAACACTACGCCTCGGGTTTCACCCTGAACGACGTCACCTTCGATCTGCCTGCGGGGTATGTCATGGGACTGATCGGCCCCAATGGAGCCGGTAAATCCACGCTCATCAAACTCATTCTCAACATGATCCGCCGCGATGCCGGAACCATCGAGTCGTTCGGCCGGGACTCCGTCCGGGACGAGGAGGCGTTCAAGGCCGATCTCGGCGTGGTCTTCGATTCGTCGTTCCTGCTGCTCAACATGGCCATCATCATCTTCGATATGGCGATCAGTGGGGTGATCATGGCGCTGTTCGGCGCGGGAATCACCGTCTCCGAGGTGGTCTTCGCCGCGTTGTACTCGATGCTGATCTTCGCGCTGCTTTCCGCGCTGCTGGTACCGGTGCTCTATCGATTCGGGTTCGGCAAGGGGATCCGTGTGCTCATGGTCGGTGCGTTCGCAGTGTTCCTTGTCCTCGGCGTGCTGATGGGACTTGCGGTCTCGTCAGCGGACCTGCGACGCTGGCTCAACGGTCTTCTCGAGATCGTCGCGGGGGCGGTCCGCGCGATCGCCGACTCTCCCTTCCCTGGTCTGGGCGCGTTGATCGCGGTGGCGGTGTGCGCCGCGTCGATCGCCATCTCGCACCGAGTATCCCGACGGATCTGGAACGGTCATGAAATGTGATCGAAGATCCCGGCTCCTCCATCGTATAATGATCGTAGTTGTGTAATTCTTCCGAAGGGACTTACGATGTTCAACGGCATACCGCTCGCCATGCGGGTGGAGTATGCCGTTGTTCTTGTTCCGATGCTGGTGCTGCTGATTCCGGTGGCCGCGTCGATGATCGTGCGATCCCGGATCGAAGGCTCGCTGCTGCGCGTGCGCAGTCGCGGAATGGTGGCTGTAGGGGTGGCATCCTGTGCTTCCACGTTGGGTCTTGTGGCTGGCGCGCTGATACTTGGTATTCCGGATATGGCCGTTATGCCGACTACTTCCAATATGGCGATGTGCTACGGGGCGGCAGCGGCGTTCTGTGCGCTTATGGTCGTGGCATTGCCGGCCTTCGCGGCGGCCGTTCCCGCAACGGTGGGTGCGCTGCTGCACCGTCTTGCCGGTCTTCCCGCCGTATTGCACTGTGACCGGCATGTGGTGGATTCGTCACGATCGTGGTCCCGCCCGCAATGGGTGCCGCGCTGGGCCCGCTTCTCGCTTCCTGATGTTCGAATCTGAACGGTTTTCGTTCGCATATTGCGTCGTTCCAATATTCGCCGTTTCGTATTCGAAATCGTATTCGTCATATTCGTTGTAGCGAATCCATCCACACTGCTATGAGTGCCATCATGACGCATATTCATGATGCACATGACTGTTTCACGTGAACAATATTCATGACAGTGTTTCACGATGGATTCGCCATATCATCAGGAAGTCATCATGTCCATCGTCAATACCATGCTTCAGCCCCTGGAATGGCTGATCGCACAACTACTCATTCTCGGCCACCGAATGCTCACCGCCATTGGCATGCCCGACGGTGCGGGCCTCGCCTGGTGCCTTGCCATCATGGGACTGGTCCTTGTCATCCGCATCTGTCTGCTGCCGTTGTTTGTGCGGCAGATACAGTCCATGCGGCGTATGCAGGCCATCCAGCCGCAGCTCCAGCGCATTCAGCGCAAATACGCCGGGCGCAAGGATCCGCGCTCGCAGGAGGCGCTGCAACGCGAAACCATGGCGCTCTATCGCCGGGAGGGCGCGAATCCCATGGGATCGTGTCTGCCGGCACTTGTGCAGATGCCGGTGCTGTGCTCGCTGTTCTCCATGCTGCAACGACTGTCGAGAATTGCCGATGGAACATCGCCTGCGATCGGCGGTATCGACCGCCCGATTGCCGTCGATATCGAAGCGTCGCGATTCCTTGGCGTTCGCGTCGCCGATACGTTCATGTCCGTCGACGGGGTTTCGGAACGATTGGCCATCGGCGCGATTGTCGCGGTGATGTGTGCGGCGCTGGTCATCATGCAATGGCTGCTGACCCATCGCAATACATCCCGTACGATCATGGAGTCGCCACAGTTCCGTATGCAGCAAACGATGGTGTTCGTATTTCCCGTGATTTATATCTTCTCCGGAGTGACGTTGCCGTTCGGCGTACTGCTGTATTGGGTCACCAACAATCTATGGAATCTCATGCAGACCGTTGCACAACTGCGCTGGTTCCCGAATCCCGGATCGGTCGCCGATGAACGGAAGTCCGTACGTGACCACGCGCGGGAGAACCGGCGTCGCCGTGCCGCCGGCATGCCGTCACTTGAGGAGGAAGCCGTCGAGGCGGCGCGAAGGTCGGCAAACGATCGTCGCGCCCGTGAATCGCGGGCCAGACGACACCGGTCGACTGTCGTCACCTCCGACTGACCTCCGATCTGGCCGCATGTCCCTCTCATGAAATACGAATACGGCACCGGTCAAGGTGATGCTTACGCAACTCCTGATCGGTGCCGTATCGATGAATCCTCCTCATGCAATATGCGAAGAAGGAACTTGGGTGCGTGCCTTACTTCTCGGCGGCGGAACGGACGTAGTCCTCCATCGCGTCGATCTCCACCACGTCATCGAATCGCACGTCCGCGGTCTCCAATCCGCGCAGCGCGGCGGGGGCCGTGGTGCCGGTGGCCTTGGACAGCACATCCATGCACTCGAAATCGGTGCCGGTGGCGTCGAGGCCAAGGGACTCATTGACCACGCGCGGGAACTTGTACGGGCTGGCGGTGCTTAGCAGCACGCGCGGCGTAAGCGGATCGCGCGGGATCTGCTGCATCACGAAGTAGCCGCAGGCGGTATGCGGATCGATCACGTAGTGGTTCTTCTCCCAGCAGTCGTGAATCGACTCGCGTACCTGATCCTCGTCGGCCCAGCCGCATCCGAACAGGGAACGGATCTTGGCCAGCATCTCCTCGGGCACCTCGTAGGCACCCCACTGGTTCAGATCGTTCATGAGCATGGAGATCAGACGGGTGTCCTTGTCGGAGAAGTAGTAGAGCATGCGCTCCAGATTCGACGAGATGAGGATGTCCATCGAGGGGGAGATGGTCTGGAAGAACGGGCGCTGACGGTTGTACGTGCCGGTGGTCAGGAAGTCGAACAGCACGTTGTTCTTGTCGCTGGCCACGATCAGATGCTTGACGGGCAGACCAAGCAGCTTGGCGTAGTAGCCGGCAAGGATGTCGCCGAAGTTACCGGTGGGCACGCAGAACTCCACCTCGTCGCCCACGTTGATCACCTGATCCTCGAGCAGCTGAGCGTAGGCGGCGAAATAGTACACCACCTGCGGCACCAGACGGCCCACGTTGATCGAATTGGCGGAGGACAGCACGGTGTGCGATTCGCCGGCGAGCTCGGCGGCCAGCTCATGGTCGCCGAAGATGCGCTTGACTGCCGACTGCGCGTCGTCGAAGTTGCCCTTGACCGCGCACACGTTCACGTTGGAACCGGTCTGCGTGGTCATCTGCAGCTGCTGGACCTGACTGACCTTGCCTTCCGGATAGAACACGGTGATGGCGGTACCCGGAGCGTCCGCGAAGCCGGCCAGAGCTGCCTTGCCGGTATCGCCGGAGGTGGCCGTGAGGATCATGATCTTCTCGTCGGCGTCACCGTCGTCCGGGGTGGTGCGGGCCATGAACCGCGGCAGGATCTGCAGCGCCACATCCTTGAACGCGCTCGTCGGGCCGTTGAACAGCTCAAGAATGTAGTCGTCGCCGAGCGGCTTGAGCGGCGTGATGGCCGGGTCGGACCACTGGTCGCCGTACGCCGCTCGAATGCAGTCGGACAGCTCCTCCTCGGTGAAGTCGGGAAGCAGCTTGGCGAGCACGGTCTGGGCGATCTGCTGGTAGCTTTTGCCGGCCAGCGAGGCGATGTCGACGCGCTCGGAGCCCAGCGAGTCGGAGACGAACAGGCCACCATCGTCGGCGATGCCCTTGCGGATGGCCTGCTTAGCGGTGAGCGAATCGGTGGTGCTGCGCGTGCTGTGGAAAGTGGTCACGGTCAAAACCCTCGGAATCTCCTAGAAAACATTGTGTGGACAGCCGTCAGTCTACCGGTAGCGCTGGGCAAGCGCGGTCGGGCGTCTCACGAACGTTTATGAGACAAAACCGTTACGGGGATTGGCACGATGCAAATGCCGCCTTAAACTGAACAGGTCATTCATATCCGTGTGCAACGAAGTGAGGAGCACCATGACGGAACAGACGTCCTACCCCCAGAAGCCGGGCGACGCGTTCAACGCGCCGATCGCCGAGGCCGATCCCGAGATCGCCGACATCCTGACTGCAGAGCTGCATCGTCAGCAGGACGGTCTCGAGATGATCGCCTCCGAGAACTTCGTACCGCGTGCCGTGCTTCAGGCGCAGGGATCCGTACTGACCAACAAGTATGCCGAAGGCTATCCGGGACGTCGCTACTATGGCGGCTGCGAACAGGTCGACAAGCTCGAGACCATCGCCCGCAACCGTGCCAAGGAACTGTTCGGCGCCGAATACGCCAACGTGCAGCCCCACTCCGGAGCCCAGGCCAACGCCGCCGTCTACCAGGCGCTCGTCAAGCCCGGCGACACCGTGCTCGGTCTGGCCCTCGACCACGGCGGCCATCTCACCCACGGCATGAAGATCAACTTCTCCGGCCGCTTTTACCACGCCGAAGCCTACGGCGTGAACCCCGAGACCTTCCGCATCGATCCCGAGATCATCCGCCAGCGCGCACTCGAAACGCACCCGGCCATGATCATCGGCGGTTGGAGCGCCTACCCCCGCATCGAGGACTTCAAGGCCATGAAGGAGATCGCCGACGAGGTCGGCGCCAAGTTCTGGGTCGACATGGCCCACTTCGCCGGACTGGTCGCCGCCGGACTGCATCCGAGCCCGGTGCCGTACGCCGACGTGGTGTCCTCCACCGCGCACAAGACGCTCGGCGGCCCGCGTTCCGGCTTCATCCTGGCCAAGCAGGAGTACGCCAAGAAGCTCAACTCCGCCGTGTTCCCCGGCCAGCAGGGCGGCCCGCTCATGCACGTGATCGCCGGCAAGGCCGTGAGCTTCAAGGTGGCCGGCACCCCCGAGTTCAAGGACCGCATGCAGCGCACGCTCGACGGTGCCAAGATCCTCGCCGAGCGTCTGACCTCCGACGACGTGAAGGCCAACGGCATCTCCGTGCTCACCGGCGGTACCGACGTGCATCTGGTGATGGTCGACCTGCGCAACAGCGAGATGGACGGCCAGCAGGGCGAGGATCTGCTCGCCCAGTGCGGCATCACCATCAACCGCAATACCGTGCCGTTCGATCCGCGTCCGGCGTCCGTGGCCTCCGGTCTGCGCATCGGCACCAGCGCGCTCGCCACCCGCGGCTTCGGTCCCAAGGAGTACGAGGAGGTGGCCGACATCATCGGCACCGCGCTCGCAGCCGGCAAGTCCGCCGACGTGGAGTCGCTCAAGGCGCGCGTCGACAGGCTCGTCGAGGACTTCCCGCTCTACCCGGAACTCGATCAGGTGCACTGATCACGTACTGATAGCGCACTGATCGCGCCTGCTGGGGGATATCCCCATCGCATTGACATATACCGCCATGTTCACCCCGCTTTGGGGAGGATATGGCGGTATATTGGCATGAACGGATGTTTCACGCACACGGAGGGGAGTTTCATGGCCGAACAGGACAGCCTGGCGGATGGCGTCTTCGACGCGGTCTGTGCCATGGCCGATGAGGCTGCACACGCCCAGCAGACGCTTGCCGGGGCGAGTACCGAGGTCAAGAACGCACTGCTGCTTGACATAGCCGACGCCTTGGTGAACGGCGCCGGGGACATCGAGAGCGCCAATGCCGAGGATATGGCCGAGGCCAGCGATTCGGGCATGAGCCAGGGGCTGCTTGATCGTCTGCGTTTCGACACGGACCGTATCGTTTCCACCGCTGACGGTGTGCGCAACGTGGCCGCGCTGCCGGACCCCGTGGGTGAGATGGTGCGCGGACGCAACCTTCCCAATGGCATGCGGCTCAATCAGGTCCGCGTGCCCATCGGCGTGATCGGCATGATCTATGAGGCCCGCCCGAACGTGACCGTCGACGTGGCGTCACTGTGTCTGAAGTCGGGCAATGCCGTGCTGCTGCGTGGAGGCCATGCCGCCCGTCGTACCAATGAGGCCACTCTTGAGGTGATCGGCGACGTGCTATCCGCCCATGGCTTCGATCCGGCGCTGGTGGCCAGCGTCGACCGGTTCGGCAGGGACGGTGCCACCGCGATGATGCAGGCGCGCGGTCATATCGATCTGCTGGTGCCGCGCGGCGGTGCCGGGCTTATCCGCGCCGTGGTGGAGAACTCCAAGGTGCCGGTCATCGAAACCGGTGCCGGCAACGTGCATATCTACGTCGACGAATCGGGCGATCTCAACAAGGCCTTGCCGATCATCATCAACGCCAAGACGCAACGCGTGGGCGTGTGCAACGCCGCGGAGAAACTGCTCGTGCATTCATCCGTGGCGGAGGAGTTCCTTCCCGTGGCGGCCCATGCGCTCACCGAGCATGGCGTGAGGCTGCACGCCGACGAGGCCGCGCTGAGCATCATCGTCAACGCCGGCATCGACGGGCTCGACATCGTCCCCGCCACCGAAGAGGATTGGTCCACCGAATATCTCGACTACGAGATGGGCGTCAAGGTGGTCGACTCCCTCGACGAGGCCATTGATCACATCAACGCCTACTCCACTGGGCACACCGAGGCGATCATCTCCGAGGACTACTCGCATATCGAACGGTTCACCGCCCGTATCGACTCCGCCGTGGTGATGGTCAACGCGTCCACGCGGTTCACCGACGGCGGCATGTTCGGTCTTGGTGCGGAGCTGGGCATCTCCACGCAGAAGATGCACGCCCGCGGACCCATGGGATTGGAGGAGCTGACAACGACCAAGTGGATCGGATACGGAACAGGGCAGGTGCGCGCATGAGCGAGAACGACAAGGCTTTCGACGTCGATGAGATGGTGCGGCGCGCCGAGGCGTCCGACGAGCGCAATATGTGGCTTCGTGTGGCGGCGGAACGCCTGAGCATCGTCCGATATGTCTTTCTGGTGCAGATCGAGGATGGCATTCCCACGGCACCACAGCGTTCCGCGTTGGAATATGCTGACGCGGTGCTGATCGGATGGCCCGATGCCGACGCCGAGGACGTGGTCGATGTGCAGTCCGACGAGCTTCGGACCATCGCCGGCCATGTGAAGATGATGGAGGAGTACATCACGCGTTTCCGCGAGTGCGAGCGCGAGAACAGCATCGACGATATGACGGATGTGCTCATCCGCATCTCCGAGCAGGTCGCCGAGATCCGCAAACGATTCCAGCCGGGATTCCCGCTGCCCACGTTCGCCGAGATCCGTCGCGTGGTTCAGGAGGAGTGGGATGAGGACATGGACCGCATCGATCCCGATTCGAGTGGAAACGCCAGTGACGTCGAGCGCGAATCGGAGGTCGAGGACGAGGAGCAGCGCGCCGGAGGTCAGGCATGAGCGAGGCGGTGAATGATCCTCCGGTGAGAAATATGTCCGAGCTCAGCGGCTTGGGCAAGGGGTCGTGGGGCCGACGGTCGGCCCGCGGCAATCGACATCGAGTGCCGCGCATCGGCATCATGGGCGGCACGTTCGACCCGATTCACAACGGCCATCTGGTGGCTGCGTCCGAGGTGGCATGGGTGTATGACCTTGACGAGGTGATGTTCGTGCCCACCGGCCGGCCCGTGTTCAAGCTCGACAAGGCGGTGACCAATGCCGAGGACCGGTATCTGATGACCGTGATCGCCACGGCGTCGAATCCGCAGTTCACGGTGTCTCGTGTGGACATCGACCGTCCTGGCGTGACCTATACGATCGACACGTTGCGTGACATCCATGCGGCACGTCCGGACGCCGAGCTGTTCTTCATCACCGGTGCGGACGCAGTGGCCGAGATCATGCGGTGGAAAGACGCCGACGAGATGTGGGGTCTGGCCCACTTCGTCGCGGTTTCGCGCCCCGGGTATTCGTCCGACATGCAGACGCTGGACGTGCCCGCTCGGGCGGTCGATATGCTCGAGATTCCGGCGCTGGCGATCTCGTCGACGGATGTGCGTCGACGGAGTCGTGATGGCGAGCCGGTATGGTATCTCGTGCCGGACGGCGTGGTGCAGTACATTTCAAAACACGGTCTGTATCACTGATAACTACTGTAATTCCAAGGAAAACCGCGGTCTTTGCGTAGTTGCCCTGTCAAAGTCGGCCTCTATAGTGGTCAATTGTCGTTGGACCTCACACACGTTTGGAGATATGGTGAGCGCAATCCTCGAAGGAAAGCCTGATAAGAATCTCATTCTCGTCACCGGAAGGGCCCATCCAAGGCTGGCCACCGATGTGGCGGATCAGCTCGGCATCGATATTCTGGAGACGACTTCGTATGATTTCGCCAATGGCGAGATGTACGTGCGCTACACCGAATCGGTGCGTGGCGCCGACGTCTTCGTGCTGCAGAGCCATACCACGCCGGTGAACAAGGCGATCATGGAGCAGCTCATTATGATCGACGCGCTGAAGCGCGCCTCCGCCCGTTCCATCACCGCCGTGTGCCCGATGCTTGGCTATTCCCGTCAGGACAAGAAGCATCTCGGCCGCGAGCCCATTTCCTGCCGTCTGGTGTTCGATCTGCTGGCGACGGCCGGTGCCGACCGCATCATGAGCGTCGATCTGCACGCCGCGCAGTCGCAGGGCTTCTTCGACGGTCCGGTGGATCATCTCATCGCCATGCCGGTGCTGGTGGACTATGTGCGTGACCGTCTTGATCTGTCCAACATCGCCGTCGTGTCCCCGGATGCCGGCCGCATCAAGGTGGCCGAACAGTGGGCGCAGCGTCTCGGTGGCTGCCCGCTGGCGTTTGTGCACAAGACCCGTGACATCACCCGTCCGAACCACGCCGTCGCAAACCGCGTGGTGGGCGATGTCAAGGACAAGGACTGCGTGCTTGTCGACGACCTGATCGACACCGCCGGCACCATCGCCAGCGCCTGCCAGGTCCTCAAGAATGCCGGTGCCCGTTCCATCACCGTCGCGGCCACGCACGGCGTGCTGTCCGGGCCGGCCGTGGAACGTCTCAAGAACTGCGGTGCCCGGGAGATCGTGCTGACCGACACCGTGCCGATCCCGGTGGAGAAGCGTTGGGAGGGACTGACCGTCCTGTCCATTGCGCCGCTGCTCGCCAGCGCCATCAAGGCCGTGTTCAGCGATGGCTCGGTGGCCGAGCTGTTCGATACCTATCCGACGCATCATGGGCAGGGATTCCTGTTCGCCTGACCGATCGCGACACACTGCGACACAGTTGACATTCCAACGGTGTCGCAGTGTCGTTCGTCACGCTCTCGAGGTCATGGCATAATAGTGACTCGGCGGTTTCGACCGCCGTTCCCCCATGGTGTAATGGCAGCACACGGGTCTTTGGAACCCTTTGTCTTGGTTCGAGTCCAGGTGGGGGAGCATGACCGAAAGGGTCCGATGACGTTCGCGTCGTTCGGGCCCTTTTGCATACCGATCAACGTCGATCCATATCGACGACAACCAATCAACGAAGGATCCGGATGGGTCCGCGATCACAAGGAAAGTGAAGATTTCAACATGGCATTCAGCGCTGCGATAATTCTTGCCGCCGGTGAAGGCACCCGCATGAAGTCCGCCGATCCGAAGGTGTTGCACACCTTGGCGGGCAGGACGTTCCTTAACCGTGTGATGTCGTCCGTCCGCGCGCTCGATCCGGGCATTCTGGCGGTGGTGGTGCATTACCAGGCCGAACGCGTGACCGAGGCCGCCCGCTCGTACGATGAGAACGTGACCATCGTGCAGCAGGACGACATTCCCGGTACCGGTCGTGCTGTGCAGTGCGCCATGGCCCAGCTTTCCCCCGACGGCCAGCTGGACGGTTCCGTGCTTATCGCCGCCTCCGACATGCCGCTGCTCGACGCCGACACGCTGCGTCGTCTGATGGACTTCCACGCCGCATCGGGCAACTCCGCCACCGTGCTGACCACGATTCTTGATGATCCCACCGGCTATGGTCGCATCATCCGCGATTCCGAGGGCCATGTGCTGCGTATCGTGGAGCAGAAGGACGCCAATTCCTCCGAACTGGCCGTGCACGAGGTGAACACGTCGGTGTACGTGTTCGATGCCAAGGTGCTGTCCCAGGCCATCGCCGGACTGAGCAACAACAACGCGCAGGGCGAGTTCTACCTGACCGACGCCCTCGAGAAGGCCAAGGAATTCGGCGGCGTTGGCGCCTATGCCGCTCCTGACGCCCTTGCGGTGGAGGGCGTCAACGACCGTGTGCAGCTCGCATCGCTCGCCAAACAGCACAATCGTCGCATCTGCGAGGCCTGGATGCGCGCCGGCGTGACGATCCTCGATCCCGACACCACCTGGATCGATGACGACGTCAAGCTCGCCCGCGACGTGACCGTGCTGCCCGGCAGCTTCCTGCAGGGACACACCACCGTCGCCGAGCGCGCGGTCGTGGGACCGTACACCACGCTGATCGACGCCGTGATCGACGAGGAGGCCGTGGTGGAACGCTCCCGTGTGCAGGGAACCCATATCGGCAAGGCCGCGAACATCGGCCCGTGGACCTACCTGCGTCCCGGCAACGAGCTGGGCGAGGGTACCAAGGCCGGAGCGTTCGTGGAGATGAAGAAGGCGCATATCGACAACGGCACCAAGGTGCCGCATCTGAGCTACGTGGGTGATGCACACATCGGCGAGCACACCAACATCGGTGGTGGCACCATCACCGCGAATTACGACGGCAAGCGCAAGCATCACACCGAGATCGGCTCCGGCGTGCACGTGGGTGCCGGCAACCTGTTCGTGGCGCCCGTCACCGTGGGCGACGGCGTGACCACCGGTGCCGGATCCGTGGTACGCCACGACGTGCCCGCCGATTCCATGGTGTACTCGGAGAACACGCAGCACGTGGTCGAGGGCTGGAAGCCCGCCGAGTGATGACAGATCCCGTCCGGTCGTCGGTTGTCGAGGATTGATGACCGGACGGGTCCTGATTTGAATGCGATAACCAGATCAATGGACAATAGATCAAACAGTGTGAGGTGAAAGGAGCGTCCGTGCCCGCAGCACAGGATTCCATCGATTCCGTACGCATCGCCGCCCAGGCGGCCGATTCCATCAAAGCCACCGATATCGTGGCATTCGATGTGAGCGATATGATCGGCATCACCGATGCCTTTCTGATCGCATCGGGATCATCCGACCGTCAGGTCGTGGCCATCGCCGACGAGATCGAACGTCAGTTGCATGAGCGCCGACATGTGGATGCGCGCAACTGCGAGGGCAAGACCGAAGGAGAATGGGTCCTGCTTGACTTCGGCGATTTCGTCGTGCACGTCATGCTTGACGACAAGCGTGAATACTATGATCTGGAACGACTGTGGGCCGATTGCCCGGCCATCGACCTGCACCTCGAACATCCCGAAACCAGCGGCACCGTGAACCCAATCGCAGAGAACGCCGACGCCGCTGACGAACTCGCGGATCAGACCGTATCCTCCGTGGAAGGACGCTGACATGGCCCAGAATGATTCCCGTACAGCGACGCACGTCCACTCAGTCACGCTGGTCCGTCATGGCCGTACGGCATACAACGCCGCCGGACGCCTTCAGGGACAGACCGACATTCCGCTGGACGCCGCCGGCATGTGGCAGGTGGAACGCGCCGGGGAATCACTGCGCAGACTCTATGTGGACGGCGAACAGGGCGGTCGGCCGCACGCGCGCCAGATGGTCGTCAGTTCCGATCTGATCCGTGCCATGCAGACCGCCCATGCCTTTGCTGACCCGCTCGGCGTGGAAGTGCATCCGGACCCGCGCGTGCGCGAACGTGACTTCGGGGAGTGGGAGGGGCGTACCCTACGCGAGCTCGAGGAGCGCTGGCCGGACGATTTCGCAGCCTGGATGGCATTCCAGGGTGGAGAGATGCGGCACGGAGCCGAATCCAAGCACGATGTCGGCATGCGAGGCACCGAAGCGGTCAACGACTGGGCCCGGCGCGCCGGCGACGACACCGACCTGTTCGTGTTCTCCCACGGAGCGTGGATCTCGCAGACCCTGCAGACTCTTCTCGGTCTTGACCTCGTCCATCCCGACTTCGCGTCGCTCGTGTCCCTGCGCAACGCCCACTGGGTGAGGCTGATCCCCATGGATCTGCCGGACGGCGTGATCCGCTGGCGTCTTGCAGCGTTCAATCAGGGGCCCGCCGCCGTGGAGGACGGGGGATGGGCCGATCCCAAACTGCCGTGATCCTCAAACTGCCGTGACCCCCAAGTTATCGTAGATTGGCGCTGCGCGTCAGCGGGCGCCAATGAGACCTCCGTGTTACGAGCACCCATCCATACCCCCGATATTCGTCCCGCTTGTGACGATGATGTGACGGAGTATGAGAATTTATGTGCAGATGAATGGTTCCCCGTCGTGTCGTATCCGATTTCGTCTACGCTGACCCCTGATAAAGGAACCACAATTGCAATCCATGTAGAGAGGTCCATTGTTCAATAAGTTTTTCAAGAACATATCGACCGTTCCCGTCATCGCCGGCGCGCTCGCCGCAGTGACGTCCTTCCTGTTCTCCGCGAAGATCGGCATCGCGGGATCGGTGATCGGCACGGCGGTCGGCTCCATAGTCTCCACGGTGGCCTCGCAGGTCTACCAGAACGTACTGCGCGAATCCGGAAAGAAGATTCAGGAGGTCGTGCAGATCAATTCCGAGGACGACGATTCGTCGTCCGAATCCTCCGATACCAAGAACGTCGCCGCCAAAACGGATGATGCCGTCGAAGCCGACTCCACTCAGGTGCTGGGCAACGAGGCGGCATCCGGCACCACGGTCATGCCGGCGGTGGGTGACGCCACGCAGACTCTTCCCGCAGCGGATGCCACCCGAGTGCTGTCCTCCGATGGCACGGCGGTTGACGGTACGAAGGTCATGCCCACGGTCGGTCGTTCGGCAGCATCCCACAGTGGCCGTACCACGATTTCCGGCGCGGCCGGCACCGGAACCAAGAACGTCAAGGGTGTGCTCGCCGCGTCGAAGGCGGCCGAACAGGACAATCATCGCAAGGCGATCATCATCTCGGTGGTGACCGCACTGGTCGCCGTAGGCATCAGCGCCGGCGTGGTCCTGCTGCTCACCAACGGACAGGGCACCGACGACGTGGTTCGTCGTCATCTGCCGTCGCAGACGCAAACCACGCAGACCGTGACGCCGAGCGAGACCGCCACGCCCACTGCGCCGACGGAGAAGAAGACGAGTGACACCTACGAGCCCACGGACGAATCCACCGGAAGCACCGGTGAACATGCCGGCAGCACATCGGAGTCCACCACGGGCACCAGCGGTACGGGCTCCTCCTCGGAGTCCACCACGGGCACCGGTACCTCCGGGGAATCCGACACCACCTCCGGAACGTCGGGTTCGACATCGAATTCCGGTTCCGGTTCGACGGGTTCCGGCACTGGCAGCGATTCGTCAGGTTCCGGCACCGGTACCAGCGGATCGGGTACGTCGGGTTCGACGGGTTCCGGTTCCACTTCGAATTCCGGCACCGGTTCCGGTTCGACCGGCTCTGGTTCGACCGGCTCCGATTCGTCGGGATCCAGCGGCACGTCGGGTTCCGGTTCGACCGGCTCCGATACCACTACCGGCAGCACGGGTACCACCAGCATCCAGTAGGATCACCGTGTTATTCCGCCGGCCGATATGAATGATCTCCGTCGCCGGACGCATGGCCATCAACGGCCGTGTGTCCGGCGATGTTGCATATATGCGCGAGCGCCCCGTTTTGTGGCACTCGCACAACACGATGTGCCTATAGGACACGCCGAAGTTGCGTGTACTGGAGTGCGCGTGTAATATATTTCAAGTCCGAAACGACCGGTTAGTTGTTCATAGCTATGAACAATGGCTGACGGGGCTATGGCGCAGCTGGTAGCGCATCTCCATGGCATGGAGGGGGTCGGGGGTTCGAATCCCCCTAGCTCCACTGATAAGGTCCGGAATCCGTATGGGTTCCGGACCTTTTTCAATTCCGTACCGGCATGTACTCCGATCCATAACACTCGAGGTGCGGCCCGGCCGACATGAAGTCAGGGTCGGGGCTATCCTTATTGAGGTATTTGCGACAACACCGCTGGTGGAAACGTAGATATCGCAAATTGACAACGTATTGATTGACGGCATCGAAAGCAACACAATCGACAGTTGAAGGACAGCTAGGCGTACGGGTAATGGTACGGCGACCGGGTGAAGGCAGGTGATGTGCGATGATGAGGATTTTCAGCACCGTCAGTGGGCAGATCGAGCAGATTGAGAAACCGGCTCCTGGATCATGGATATGTCTGAGCGAACCGACCGATGTGGAGCTTGCCACCGTTGCCGAAACCTGCAGCATCGATCTTGCCGATCTGCGGGCCCCGCTGGATGAT
Source organism: Bifidobacterium sp. UTCIF-39 (assembly GCF_006408715.1). NCBI lineage: Bacteria > Bacillati > Actinomycetota > Actinomycetes > Bifidobacteriales > Bifidobacteriaceae > Bifidobacterium > Bifidobacterium sp. UTCIF-39. Next base: position 69,871 of record NZ_JEOG01000005.1, read on the forward strand.
GAGGAGAGGTCACGTGTGGACGTCGAGGACAACTACACGATGATCATCGTCGACATCCCGACCGTGGAGGAACGCGGCGGCCGCGACTGGTACGAGACCATCCCGTTGTCGATCATTCTTGTGGATGACGTGATCATCACCGTCTGCATGCAGGACACCCCGGTGCTCCATCCGTTCATGGAAGGCACGATCCGAGGATTCAACACGTTCATGAAGTCCCGGTTCATCCTGCAGATCCTGTACCGCAACGCCACCATGTACTTGCGGTATCTGCGCATCATCGACCGCGAGAGCGACAAGCTGGAACTCAAGCTGCGTCACTCCATGCAGAACCGTGAGATCCTGATGCTACTCGAGCTGAGCAAGACATTGGTCTACTTCACCACGTCGCTCAAATCGAACGAAATCGTGATGGAGAAGCTCAACACACTGACACGAATCCGTCAGTACCCCGACGATGAGGACCTGCTCGAGGACGTGATCATCGAGAACAAACAGGCCATCGAGATGGCGAACATCTACAGCGGCGTTCTTGCGAACATGACCGACGCATTCGCGTCCGTCGTGTCCAACAACCTGAACAATGTGATGCGAGTGTTCACCATCATCTCCATCACACTGTCGATTCCCACGCTTATTTTCTCGATGTACGGCATGAACTTTGCCGAGGGACAGTTGGGAATGCCGTTGACCGACAAGACGTGGGGCTTCGCGGCGATCATCGTCATATCGTTGATCGTCTCCGCTCTGGTGACCTGGTTCCTCACCCGCTCCCGCATGTTCAAGTAGGGGGACGCCACGTGCATGGCGATGTCGCGGCATGGCGATCAGGCCGCATCATAAGGGGATTGGCTGCCGTTCTGGTTGCCACGCTCACGCTGACCCTGTCGTCCTGCGGGCGCAGCCCACTCGACGTCAGCGAGGTGACCGGTCCACGCATCGTGATCGGCGTGACCTTCGACCAGCCCGGCATGGGGCTGCGCAAGGGCAGCCAGTACAGCGGATTCAACATCGAGGTCGCCGAATACGTCGCCCGCAAGCTTGGCTATGCGAAATGGCAGATCGTATGGGAGGAGGCGCCCTACGACCAGCGGGTGTCCATGCTCGCCAACGGCGATGTGGACATGGTTACCGGCATGTACGTGGACAAGACCACGGCCGCCGACGATTCCGCCATGAATGCGCTCGGCTACGACTTCGTCGGCCCCTATCTCGACGGACGACAGGACGTCATGATGCTGGCACAGGATGCCGATGACATCCACACCATCGGCGATCTTGCCGGACGACATGTATGCGTGGTATCCGGCAGCCGCACAGTGGACGATCTCCAGCAGGCCCTTGGCGCATCGATCACGCTGCTCGAACAGCCCAGCGCCACCCAATGCACCACGGCGCTGATGACGGGAATGGTCGACGCGGTCTCCGCCGAGGCCGCGGTACTCGCCGGCATGGTCGCATCCGCGGACACCGCCAAAGTGACGACGCTGGGACTTGACTATGCGCAAGGCCAATACGGGATCGGACTGAAAACCGGCAGCGACAAGCTCTCCTCGGAAGTGAAGAAAGCACTTGACGGCATGGAACAGGACGGATCCCTGGCCCGAGTGTACGCCGACACACTCGGCAGGATAGGATACCGGGCCTGATCAGTCCCACCACGCCTATTTCCACTCATGGCCGTGAAGCGCTCGCCGGTCCGCTCACCAACTGGGACGGCGGATGCGGCGTGTCCGGATGTGTGGTGATAATTGCCCCTGTTACTTGGAATTTTGTCAGACAAAGGAGCAACATGGCGCAGGACGCAACCGAGGCCGATGTCGCACAGCGGAGCGAGAACGGGGAACCCGCATTCCGATACAACGCCGATCTGGCGCAGAAGATCGAAGAGGACTGGCAGAAGCGCTGGGACGATGAAGGCACCTTCTGGGCGGCCAACGTCAACGGCGATCTGAAGGACGGCGACGGGCGCAACGCCGAGGGACGTCCTTCGTATTTCGCCATGGACATGTTCCCCTATCCGTCGGGCAAGGGCCTGCACGTGGGTCATCCGCTTGGCTACCTCGCCACCGACGTGGTGAGCCGTTACCACCGCATGAAGGGCGAGAACGTACTGCACGCCATGGGCTATGACGCCTTCGGTCTTCCCGCCGAACAGTACGCCGTGCAGACCGGTCAGCATCCTCGCATCACCACCGAGCAGAACATCGCCAACATGCGCCGCCAGCTGCATCGCATGGGCCTGAGCTTCGACAACCGTCGCTCCTTCGCCACCATCGATCCCGGCTATGTGCGCTGGACCCAGTGGATCTTCTCTCGCATCTACGACTCCTGGTACGACGAGGACGCCACCAACCCCAGTGGTTCCAAGGGATCCGCCCGTCCGATCGGCGAGCTGATCGCCAAGTTCGAATCCGGAGAGAAGGCCATCCCGGGCCATGAGTCCGATGGCAAGTCCTGGGCCGACCTGACCGAGGCCGAGCAGCAGGACGTGCTCAACGATTTCCGCATCGCCTACATCTCCAAGTCCCCGGTCAACTGGTGCCCGGGTCTGGGCACCGTGCTCGCCAACGAGGAGGTCACCGCCGAAGGCAAGTCCGAGCGCGGCAACTTCCCCGTCTTCCAGCGTGAGCTCCGCCAGTGGTCCATGCGCATCACCGCCTACGGCCACCGTCTGATCGAGGATCTCGCGACCATCGATTGGCCCGAGAAGGTCAAGCTCATGCAGCGCAACTGGATCGGCGAATCCCACGGTGCATCCGTGCACTTCACCGTGGCCACGCCGAACGGCGAACGCGACATGGAGATCTACACCACCCGTCCCGACACCCTGTTCGGCACCACCTTCGCCGTGGTGTCCCCCGAACACCACCTGCTCGAGGACGTGCCCGCTGAATGGCCGGCCGAGACGCCCGAGGAGTGGAAGGGCGGCTACGCCACGCCCGTCGAGGCCGTAAAGGCCTACCGTCTGGCCGCCGAATCCAAGACCGCCAAGGATCGTGTGGACGAGGGCGGCGAGAAGACCGGTCTGTTCACCGGTCTGTACGCCGTCAATCCGATCACCGGCGCGAAGCTGCCGCTGTTCACCGCCGACTACGTGCTCATGGACTACGGCACCGGTGCCATCATGGCCGTGCCTGGTGGCGATCAGCGTGATTACGACTTCGCCGTGAAGTTCGGCCTGCCGGTCATCTACACCGTGCAGCCGCTGCCGGAATCCGGCGACGATCTGTCGAACTACGAGGGCAAGGCCCCGTTCGTCAGCCACGATGGCATCGTGATCAACTCCTCCGTCGATGCGACCGCGACCAAGGGCGATGCGTTGAGCCTCAATGGTCTGCGTGTGGACGACGCCATTGCCAAGGTGAACGCATGGCTGGAGTCCGCCGGCGTGGGCAAGGGCACGGTCAGCTACCGTCTGCGCGATTGGCTGTTCAGCCGTCAGCGCTACTGGGGCGAGCCGTTCCCGATCGTCTATGACGAGGAGGGAACCCCGCATCTGCTGCCCGATTCCGCGCTGCCGATCAACCTGCCCGACGTGCCCGACTATGAGCCGCGCACCTTCGACCCGATGGACGCCGAGTCCAACCCGGAGGCTCCGCTGAGCCGCAACGAGGACTGGGTCAAGGTCACGCTCGATCTGGGCGATGGCGAGAAGACCTACTACCGTGACACGAACACCATGCCGAACTGGGCTGGTTCCTGCTGGTACTACATGCGCTACATCGACCCGACCGACACCGCACACATGGTGGAGAAGGACGAGTTCGACTACTGGATGGGCCCGAACCACAACGCCACGTCCGGCAAGTCGGGCGGCGTGGACCTGTACATCGGCGGCGTGGAGCACGCGGTGCTGCACCTGCTGTACTCGCGTTTCTGGCACAAGGTGCTCTTCGATCTAGGCTACGTGGATTCGGCCGAACCGTTCCACAAGCTGTTCAACCAGGGCATGATCCAGGCGTACGCCTACACCGACGACCGTGGCCAGTACGTGCCCGCCGCCGAAGTGGAGGAGGGACCGGCCGACGAGAACGGCGAACCGACGTTCACCTGGCACGGCCAGCACGCCAACCGCGAGTTCGGCAAGATGGGCAAGAGCCTGAAGAACATCATTACGCCGGACGACATGTACGCCAATTACGGTGCCGATACGTTCCGTCTGTATGAGATGAGCATGGGCCCGCTGGACGAGTCCCGTCCGTGGAACACGCGCAACGTGGTGGGTGGCATGCGCTTCCTGCAGCGTCTGTGGCGTAATGTGATCGACGAAAACACCGGCGAGGCCCACGCGTCCGACGACGAGCTCGACGTCAAGACGCTCAAGCTGCTGAACAATACGATCCACGATGTGACCGTGGAGATGGAGGCCATGCGCCCGAACACGGCGATCTCCAAGCTCATCGTGCTGAACAACCACCTGACGGGTCTGGACTCCGTGCCGCGCTCCGCGGTCGAGCCGCTGATCCTCATGCTGTCGCCGATCGCCCCGCATATCTGCGAGGAGCTGTGGCGCAGGCTCGGCCACCCCAAGTCGCTGGCGCACGAGCCGTGGCCGGTCGCCGACGAGCAGTACGTGGGTCAGGATTCCGTCACCGCCGTGGTCCAGGTCAAGGGCAAGGTGCGTGGCAAGCTCGAGGTGAGCCCCGACATCTCCGCCGAGGAGCTGGAGAAGCTCGCTCTGGCACTGCCCGCCGTGCAGTCCAGGCTGGGCGGCCAGCCGCCGCGCAAGGTGATCGTCAAGGCCCCGAAGATCGTCTCCGTGGTGCCTGCCAACTGATTCGGTGACTCACTGAATCGGCGGTTCTGATAAAGCCGTGGGGGTCCCTCTCGTGGAGAGGAACCCCCACAGTCGTATTGCAGTGATCGATGCGATGGTGACTGCAGCGTTAGGTGGAGGAGGAGGGGGTTCCATTCGACCACATCGTCCTGTATGGCTTGCGCCGTCGGTGATCGCAAGCCCATGGTGGAAGAGTGCCGAAACCCCTGCCTCATTCCGAATGGTCGTCCGACCCGCCCAGCATCCGTGACCTGCCCGTCACCGAGGTGCCATTGCCGGCGGACTATGCCGATCCAACGGACCCGACCATGACATTGGATCCAGTCATCGGTGACGATGCCCCGCCGGCTCGGACCGGATCATCATCGATGCTGGGCATGCTCGCCGGCGTCACCGTGGACGACGGGGGAGCCGACGACCTGCTGGAGCGACGTATTGCGCGTGACCGCCCCCGATTGGCATTGGAGCCACGGCATGCCATCATCATCATCCTGATCCTCGTAGTGGCCTTGAGCCTCAGCCTCACTCTGCTGGTGCAGCAGGGCATACGTCTCAGCGCCATGTCATGGAAAGAAAGCTCGGCTGACACGCCACCCGCATCGTCGGCACCGACCGACTCCAGCACATCGTCATCCACTTCATCGTCCCCACCCGCATCGGCCCCGCCGCAGAACCCGTCTGAGTCTCAGCCTCAGGATTCGCCATCGTCAGGATCGGACGACAACGACCATGCGACCGCTCCCTCTCCGATTCCGACTTCGACGCCCACATCGACGCTGATCGATCTCAATACGGCGACCGTGGAGGAGTTACAGACCATCAAAGGCGTCGGCCCGGTCACCGCGCAACGCATTGTCGACCATCGCAACCGGATCGGCAGGTACACCAGCGTCGATCAACTCCTCGACGTTTCCGGCATCGGCGCCAAAACACTGGAGAAGATCCGCCCCTACGTGGAGGTGCGGCCATGACGGCGCGAAATGGGGGACGTCGGTCATCGTCGCGACCGTATCATGACCGGGAGCAGGGAAGTCGAGACTGGCGCATGCTGCCCTGCGCGCTCGCCGTCTGGAGCGCAATGCTGGCGGAACACCTGCTGTTCGTCCACTATGCCGATGCCATCGGCAACGCCATTGGTGACGACAGGACAATGTGGCCCATGATCGCCGACCGGATGCCGTTGATCGTCGCATTCGTCATTCTTATCGCCGCGTTGGCGTGTGGCGTGGCCGTTCGATCGTATTGCCGTCATCGTGACCGGAACGCTCGTCGGCATCGATATGGCAGACGCCCTCGACGTCGATCATCGCTTCGACGTCGATCATCTCCTCGACCGCGATTCATGACCGTTGACGCCATGTCGTTGCGCTGCCATGTCATCGTGATCGTCGCCGCGGCGCTCTGCGCGTTCGTCATCGGCGGAATGACCGACATGAAACAGTCCGGCGATCCTATCGCCACTGCCATCGCCGACGGCGCGGATACCACCGTCGAGGTCATCGCCACGACATCCACGCCAATGGCCACGGCCTCCCTCCGTGACGCCGACTGCCAGACCGACATCCGCGTGCACGGAGTGACGATCGATCTCATTCGCCTGCCGTCATCGCTTGCGGTGCGCGTTTACGCGACCGGTTCCGCCTGCAGATTACGGCAGGGAGCCGCATACCGTATCGTCGGCACCCTGCGTCAGCCCCGGTTCGGCACGGCGACGGCATGGCTGATCGTCGACGACGATCCGGATGCGGTGACCGAAACCACGCGGCCGGTCTGGTGGCGACGTGCCGGCACCACCATGCAGGAATCCTTCATCCGCGGCACCCGCGGGCTTCCCGAGTACGGTCGGGTGCTGGTGCCCGGTCTCACCCTCGGTGTGCTGGGACAGGACGTCGTCATGACGCCGTGGACGGAGGAATCCGATACGGAACCACGGGCATGGTCCACCGGTGATGCCGACGATGTCGACGAGGCGTATGCGCAACGATTGGAGGATGATTTCAAACAGGCCGGCATCATGCATCTCATGGCGGTGTCAGGCAGCCATTTCGTGCTTGCCGCGGTCTTCATGCGACGATTGTGCGCCCGGTTCCTGACACCACGTTGGATAACCGCAGCCGGCATCGTCGCCGCGTATGCGGTACTCGGCACACTCGTCTACCCCTCCGACTCGGTGCTACGCGCCGCGATCATGGGTATGGGCGGCGTCGCCTGCCTGCTGGCCGGACGACGATCGCAGGCACTCGCCGGACTGAACTGGACGGTGATCCTCTCCCTACTGTTCGACCCGTCGCTGGCACGCAGCTACGGGTTCGCCCTGTCCTGCACCGCCGTATATGGTCTGGTCCTGTTCGGTGGCGCCGTGGAACGGTTCCTGAGACGGTTCATGCCGCGAGTGCTGGCCGACACGATGGCCGTAACCGTGTCCGCGCAGATCCTCGCCCTGCCCGTGCAGACCATGATGAACCCGCAGCTGCCCGTGCTTGCCGTACCTGCGAACATGCTGGTCGCGCCGTTCGTGGCCTTCGCCACCATCGCCGGTCTGCTGTCGCTTTGCGTGGCATGGGCTATCCCCGTCGTCGGATATGCGCTCGCATGGGGATCGTGTATTGGCACGTTGCCGATCGAACGATGCGCCACGCTGATCGGTGGATCCCGATTCAGTGTTCTGCCTTGGACGGAGGGGCCTGTGGGCGCGCTGATCGTCGTGCTCATCGAGACAGGCGTGTTCTTGATAATGCTGACGGCCCGCAGTGCGATCCGACGATTGACCCGTATGGTGATGCAACGACGATCAGACGGCACCCATCCGTCATATGACGATCCATACGAGGAGGGAGAACCCTATCGCGCGCGATACATGGAACGTGCGGACGTCTGGTGGCGTGAGACCCGCGCCATGCTGTTCGAACGGGACGTGGGTGATGTCCAGCAGTGACGCGACATTAGGATGCATGGCAGCAGCACAAGGCAGAGGCGGAGCGCCCGTCAGCATCGTATTCGGCGGGGACCGGTTCCTCAACACCCAGAATGTGCGCGACCTGTGTCACGCGGCATGCGATCAACGTCCGGATGCGGAACTCGTGGAACTCGATGCATCCGAATGCGACTCCTACGCCTTTGACGAGGCCGTCAGCCCGTCGTTGCTCTCCGACATCGCAATCGTCGAGATCAGCAATCTGCAGTCCGCTGACGATCGTCTTGGCGACGCGTTGATCGCGTACACCAAACAGGCGAAAAACGATCCGACCAACTCCAGCATTCTGATCTGCCAGCATGAAGGCGGCCCCAAGGGCAAGCGCATCCTCGACGCCATGGTGCGTGCCGGCGCGAAACGGATCGACGTTCCCGATCTCAAGAAAGCCGACGCGAAGATCAACTTCGTCTATCAGCGGTTCGAACGCGAAGGCCGGCGCGTGGACCCGCTTGCAGCCCAGCAGCTCGTCGGCGTGCTGGGGGAGAAGACCGGTGAACTCGCCGCCATGTGCTCCCAACTGTGCTTCGATTTCGATGACGAGATCATCGGGCTCGACCGCGTCAACCAGTATCTGATCGCCAATCCACAGGTCACCGGCTTCATGGTGGCCGACAAGGCCGTGGAAGGCCGTACCGCCGAGGCCATCGTCGCCATGCGATCGGCCATCGAGCAGGGAACGGATCCGATCGCGCTCATCGGCGCGCTCGCCATGAAGCTGCGCACCCTGGCCAAGGCGTCGGCCGTGAAATCGGGGACCATCTCCCAGGCTGAGGCAAAAACCAACCCATGGGTGCTGAAGAACGCCACCCGTCAGCTGCCGGGCTGGACATCAGCCGGACTGGCCCGTTGCATCCGCATGCTCGCATGGGCGGACGAGCAGAGCAAGACCAACGGCGGCGATCCCGTCTACGCTTTGGAACGGTCCATCGAGATCATCGCGACCAAGGGCCGCGGCTGAATGTGACGGATGACGATATCCGCGATACACGAGATACGAGTCACGAATACGATTGAGGATGCCATGAACAGAAACGACAACGCGAGCACTACAACCATCACCCTGCAGGCGCCGACCGCCGACGACATGCGTCGCATCGGCCGGCAGCTGGCCGAAATCGTGCACGGCGGCGACGTCCTGCTGCTGTCCGGACCGCTGGGTGCCGGCAAGACCACCCTCGCCCAAGGGTTTGGCGCCGGTCTGGGAATCACCGAACCGATCGTGTCGCCCACCTTCACGATCGCCCGTGAACTCAACGGACGGTTCGCCGACGGTGCGCGCGCGCATCTGGTGCACGTCGACGCGTACCGTCTCGGCGGCACCGCCTACGCTCCGGGACAGGACGCGGTGGGCCGGCTACTCGATGAACTCGAATCCCTGGGTCTCGACGAGGAGCTTGAGGATCCTAGCGACAACACGGTGATCCTCATGGAATGGGGCGAGCAGATGGTGGCTGCCCTCGCCCCGGAACGTCTGGAGATTCACATCGATCGTCCGCTGGACGGATCGTCGGCGACACGCGACGACGGGGAGCTGACCGGCGACGGCATGCGTACCGTCACACTGGTTCCCGTTGGCGAGTCATGGCAGGATCGCCGACTTCCCGCATGATCGCACCGACGCCGATCGGTGTAGACTCACTACAGGCTTTTTGCAGGGCTTGACGCAGACAGGGAGGATTACATGGGCTGCACACTGGTGATCGACACCTCATACGGTTCGACGGTGGGCGTCGTGGGCTACGAGCCGATCATCGAGACCGATTCGCGCACCCACGTGGAAAAACTGCAGGGCAACATCGCCCACGCCATCGAACGCTCGGGCAACACGCCGCAGGACATCGACACGATCGTCGTCGGTACCGGCCCGGCGCCTTTCACCGGCCTGCGCGCCGGCATCGTCACCGCCAAGGCACTGGCCTTCGCCACCGGAGCCACGCTGATCGGTCAGAACATCCTGGAACCGCAGGCGCACTGGAACATCATCCGGCGCAGGGGGAACGCCGCCGGCCCGCATGTGCTGACGCTTGCAGTGAATGACGCTCGACGCAAGCAGCTGTATTTCGAACTGTGCGCAGTACCGGCCGTCGGAACCGACGATGAGGCGCGGACCGTGCCGCTGATCGCCATGGACATCGATTACCCCACCACAATCGTCGACCGCGTGAACACGGCCGTCCGCGACTATGCCGAGGCGCACGGATGCGATGTCGAGGCGATCGTCGTCGACGTGGTGGGCCACGGTGCGGGCAAGTACGAGTCCGTGCTGAGGAACGTGGAACAGCTGGGCGATATCGTCGATGAATCCGTGCTGGATCAGACGGAGAGCTGGTCCCTGTTCGCCACTCTGGCCATCGTCCAGCACGCCGAACACCCGGACGATCCCATCGAACCGCTGTACCTGCGTCGCCCGGACGCCGAAGTGCCGAATCCGCTCAAGCACGTGCTCAACCACGCCGGTGCCGAAAGGACCGTCTGAATGCTCGTCGGATTGCATGACATCGACCGTGATCGGGCGATCGCCGCGTTTGCCGCACTCGAACGGGAGCTGTTCGGCAAGGGCGCATGGAGCGAAAACGCCATCCGTCAGGAACTCGATGCGCCGGCGCGCACCTACGTCTTCGACGTCGATGAACCGGACGGACCTATACGGGGCTACGCGGGATTCTGGTATGACGGAGACGACGCGGAACTCATGACGATAGGCGTGTCGAAGGATCACCATCGACAGGGCATCGCCGCGGCGATGCTCGACCGTCTGCTGCACGACGCCGAACTGCAGGGGGCACGACGAATGCTGCTGGAGGTGCGAGTGGACAACGCCCCTGCCATCGCGCTCTACCGTCGGTTCGGCTTCTCCATCATGGGGCGGCGCAAACGCTACTACCAACCCGAGGGAATCGACGCATACACGATGAGCGCCGATATCAGGCCCCACGTCATGGGATTCCAGACGACGCAGACGACGCAGACAAGGGGCAACGACCAAGACATCCACGACAATGAAGGAGCGGCACAATGAACGAACCCGTGGTGCTGGGCATCGAATCCACCTGTGACGAAACGGCCGCGGCCGTAGTATGCGGCGGCACGTTGCTGTCGAACGTGGTCGCATCCTCCATGAACGAGCACGCCCGCTACGGCGGTGTGATCCCGGAAATCGCCTCGCGAGCCCATGCCGAGGCTTTCGTACCCGTGGTGTCCAAGGCACTCGCCGACGCCGATATGGACATCGCCGACGTGGATGCGATCGCCGTATCCGCGGGTCCCGGCCTTGCCGGATGCCTTGCCGTCGGCGTGTCCGGAGCCAAGGCCCTGGCCTATGCCGCGGGCAAGCCCATCTACGGCATCAACCATGTGATCGGACATATCGCCGTCACGCAGTTGCAATTCGGCCCGTTCCCGGAGGATACGCTGGCGTTGATCGTCTCCGGCGGTCATACGTCGCTGCTGCATGTGCAGGATGTCGCCCGTCACGTCGACGTGGTCGGTACCACGCTCGACGATGCGGCGGGGGAGTGCTTCGACAAGGTGGCTCGTCTGCTGGGCTTCCCCTACCCGGGAGGGCCGCATATCGATCGTCATGCGCAGTCGGGTGATCCCCATGCCATCAGAGTGCCGCAGGGACTGACCCAGGGCAAAGCCGGTGCCAAGCATCCGTATGATTTCAGCTTCTCCGGCGTCAAGACCGCCGTGGCACGGTGGATCGAGGAGCGTCAGACCGCCGGCGAGACCATTCCGGTGGATGACGTGTGCGCGTCGCTGGCCGATTCGGTGGCGTCCGTGCTGGCGAAGAAGGCCGTGCGCGGTTGCGAACAGTATGGCTCCCGTACGCTGATCGTTGGCGGAGGATTCTCCGCCAACTCACAGCTGCGCGCCAAGCTGCTCGAAGTCGGTTCACGGCACGGCATCGAAGTGCGTATTCCCGAGATCAAACTGTGCACCGACAACGGTGCCATGGTGGCCATGCTCGGTTCGAACCTGGTGCAGGCCGGTGTCAAGCCCAGCAGTCTCGACTTCTCCATCGATTCGGCCATGCCGCTATCCAAGATCTGCATGGAGTAGCGCGCTGCATGGGATGGCGATCCGATCCGGATGGTCAATCGCGAGATTCGATTTTCACGCCTCGATGTACCGACTCCGCTTTCAGGATGAGTTCGGCGAGACTGATGTGCAGAGCGTCACAGACCGCCCACAGTTTGTCATAGCTCACCGATCGTTCCCCGCGTTCGATCCTGCCCATATACGAGCGGTCGATGCCGGCATCCAGTGCCAGTCGTTCCTGACTGAGATCGTGTTCTTTGCGAAGTTGCACTATGGCCTGTCCGAGATCCCTGCGTCGCTGCATTGCCGATTCATGTGCCGATATGCCCCTTGAGGGCGTTTCGTTCGTAACCATAGGGGACATGGTCCGTTTCAAAGGGTATGCAGTCCACGGCATATAGTCCGTATTTGCTTCTATGGTGAGCGCAAGAAGAGCGAATTGTGCTACGGTGAGGTCCTGTCGGCGCAGTGTGGTTTCTTCGTAAGCGCCCTAGGAAGAAAGATTTCATGAACATTCTTGCCGAGCTTCACTATATCGGTCACAATACTGCTGCGGTGGCGGATCTGCTGTCCAACATCGACGACGATATGCTGACGGATACGTTCAATGCACTCGATCCCGCTGAGGATACGTTTTTCAGGAACATCGCCGGTGTGGAGATGATGAGACGCAATCTCCCGATCGACGGGAAGGACGATATCGTCATCGAAAAACTGTGGCCCGGCGATATGCAGTAGAGGCGGCATGTGGTAAGACCGAACGGGTCGCACGGCAGGGTTTACGTTGCCTCGCGAGAACGAGGTGACGCAACTGGCTGCCGGCGGGTTTGCTTGGGCTTGTCTGGGCAAGCTGACGGATGGCGAAAACGCAAACGCGACGAAAATGCAAAAACCCCGAGAATCGTTTCCGTTCCCGGGGTGTAGGTGGTGCGCCAGACAGGATTCGAACCTGCGACCTTCTGATCCGTAGTCAGATGCTCTAATCCGCTGGGCTACTGGCGCATGCTGTCTCAAATCGACAACTCAATTAATATAACTCGCATTGTGGCATATGCAAAATCGGCGTGTCGCGCCTGACTGGTAGACTTTCAACCATTGTCTTTTTAAAGAATCGGCCAGCGAATGGAAGTGAAACGCGTGACTGAGACGAACAATAGGGGAGTATGGCGGGCGATCCATCGGGTGGCGGCATCAGATACGATTTCCGGACTGATCATGCTGGGGTTTGCGCTGGCCGGACTGTTGCTGGCGAACATTCCCGCCACGGCCCACATGTTCGAGACGATGTCGGAGATCCACATCGGCATTCCATATACCAACATCAATCTCTCCATCGGCCATTGGGCTCAGGACGGTCTGCTTACCGTGTTCTTCCTGGTCGTCGGTCTTGACCTCAAACAGGAGCTCACCACCGGCTCCCTCGCCAATCCCAAGGCCGCCGCGGTGCCGATGGCCTGCGCCGTGGGCGGTATGCTCGTTCCGCCGGCGTTGTTCCTGCTTACCGTCTTTCTGTTCTCCTCATTCGGTCCCGGACCCGTCGGCATGGACGTGGTCGCTACCGGCACGGCCCATGAGCTCGCCGACGTCTCTCAGGGATGGGCGGTTCCCATGGCCACGGATATCGCGTTCTCCCTGACCGTGCTCGCGTTGTTCGCCAAGGGGCTGCCCGGCTCCATCCGCGCGTTCCTGATGACATTGGCGACCGTGGACGATCTGCTTGCGGTGATTGTGATCGCGCTGTTCTTCTCGAACCTCAACGCATGGTACTGGTTCCTCGGCATTGTGCTCTGCGCGGTCGCATGGGCTTGGCTGGTCAAACGGCGTCGTGTGCCGTGGGTGGCGGTGGCTGTGGTCGGCATTCTTTCCTGGGTGATGATGTTCGAGGCCGGAGTGCATCCCACGCTTGCCGGCGTGCTCGTCGGACTGCTCACCCCGGCACGCGAGATGCATGGTGAGGCCACTCCGCGCGCCGAACGGTACAAGGACAAATTGCAGCCGTTCTCCGCCCTGCTGGCGTTGCCGATCTTCGCGCTGTTCGCCACCGGAGTCCATTTTGAAACGATCAGCGCGGCGATGCTGGTATCGCCGGTGGTGCTGGGTATCGCAGTCGGTCTGGTGGTCGGCAAGCCCGTGGGCATCATGATCACGGCATGGCTGTCCACGCACCTCGCCGGACTGAAACTGGCCAAGGGGTTGCGCGTGCGGGACCTGTTCCCGGCGGCCTGCGCCTGCGGCATCGGTTTCACCGTATCGTTCCTCATCGCATCGCTGGCCTACGCCGATACGGAGTTGTCCGGCGAGGCTCGATTCGGCGTACTGGTGGGATCACTGCTGTCGGCGGCGATTGCCGGCGTGTTGCTCAGCCGTCAGGCGCGGCGTTTCCGCGAACATGCCGCGGAAAGCCTGATCGACGGTGAAGACCAGACCGATGACTCCGATGACGAGTACGAGATCGTGGGCGAAGACGGCAGCGTGACCGTGTCGATCGACAAGATACGTTCGTCCGGAAAGACCGAACGAAAGACAAGGAGCTGAATGTCATGGCGAAGATCGTGAAGAAGAGTCACGAAAAGGCCAAGTCCGGCAAGGGGAAGGACAAGGCCAAGGCCAAATCCACCAAGGTGGACAAGAAATCGACGGATGGGAAGTCGTCGAGCAAGGGCGCCAAGGACAAGAACCGCGTCAGCACGGCGGAGATCGTGGAGCCGAAGCTGGAAACCTCCGCCAATGCGCCAGCCGATTCGGATTCCCCGTATGACGACACGTATTATCGCGGTCCGGTGATGATGCGCGGATCCATGATCCCCGAAGACACCACCATCGGCAATCTGCTGCGTGCCGACGATCGTACCGACTGGCTGCATATGGATCCTTGGCGTGTTCTGCGCATCCAGGCGGAGTTCGTCGATGGATTCGGTGCGCTGGCTGAGGTCGGTCCCGCGGTGGCCGTGTTCGGCTCGGCCCGTACGCAACGCACCGATCCCGCCTACAAGGCCGCCCGGAGGATGGGCCGTCTGCTTGCCGAGCGTGGGGTGGCCACGATCACTGGTGGCGGACCCGGCATCATGGAGGCGGCGAACCGAGGCGCATCCCTGGCCGGAGGAAAGTCCGTGGGGCTGGGCATCGAGCTGCCCCACGAACAGGGAATGAACAACTATGTCAATCTGGGCATGACGTTCCGATACTTCTTCGTGCGCAAGACCATGTTCGTCAAGTATTCGTCCGGTGTGATCGTCTGCCCCGGTGGATTCGGCACGCTTGACGAAATGTTCGAAGTGCTCACTCTGGTTCAGACGCATAAGGTCACCACGATGCCGATCGTGCTGTTCGATACGGCGTATTGGCAGGGACTGTTCGATTGGATCCAGAGCACTCTGATGGATCGTGGCATGATCTCGCCCATTGATCCGAATCTGGTGACGCTCACTGACAGCCCGGACGAGGCCGTGCAGTACGCCACTCGCCTTATCGCACAGTGACCTTATCGCACAGTGACCTTCAATGACGATGATCTCGGAGATGCCGAATGGCGGCCGAGATCATCGTTTGATGCTGAGAATCATGCCGGTGCCCACTGGAATCAGCGCCGAGTCGAACCGTTCGTCGTCGAACGCGTCGTCGATCAACTGACACATGTGCGCCACCCGGTCATGTTGGCTGCTCTGATGCTGTCCGCTGTGATCCTGTCCTGATGCCTCGGTCTGGGATCGGGGTGATGGGGTAGCGCTTGCACTGTGCAGGGCAAGCGCATCACACAGCATCAGCACGCCGTCACGACGCAGCAGACGGTAGGCGTGGTCGAACGCCCCACTGTAATTCTGCTCGTCACCGGTCACGATCACCATGTCGTAGTCGCCGGGATTCAACCGAGGAAGAAACACATCGGCCTTGGCGTTGACCACACGCAGTTTGACATGCGTATGATCCTGCATCCGATTGAACGCCTTGCGGATCAGGACGGTACCTTGCGCCGACGAATCGACGGCGGTGAGCTGACCTGGGGTATCGGCTGACAGCGCATTCAGCGCGCCGATCAGATGAACGGTCTCCACCAGCGCACCGGTGCCGAGGATGATCACCGATCGCGCGCGGACCTGCCGCACCTGAATCGCCATGAATCGAGCCTGCGACGCCGATCCCTGTTCGAATCCCGCATCCAGTGCCTGACGGCGCAGTTCGTGCAACAGATCCGATTCATTGTCGTAAGCGGTATCCTCGATGAACTCCCAGCCGTTGGCCAGCTTGGAATAGTCCCGTCCGCTCATCACTCGGCCTCCGAAGACACCCTTGCCGCATCCACTTTCTGAATGGTCTGCCACAGCTCCTCGCCCACGTCGATGCCCTTGGGGCAGTGCATTGAACAGGCGCGTACGGACTGACAGGCACGCGCGCCATCCGGTTCCATCAGGGCGGTCAGACGGTCGGCGGTGGCACCGTCACGTGAATCGTTGATGAATCGGGATGCGGCGATCATGGCCGCCGGGCCGACGAAGGCGTCTCCACCCGCGTACACCGGGCAGCTGCCCTCGCACACGCCGCAGGCGATGCAGTTGCTCAGCAGCTCATATCGGGCGAGCTGTGCGGGATTCTGCAGATATTCGAACGCATTGATCTTGCCTTCGTCAGTGACCTTCAGATCACCCGACGCCTTAAGATACGGCTCGAGCTTGCGGATCTGATTCAGCATCGGATCAATGTCCGCGATCAGATCGCGCTGTGTGGGGAATCCGGGCAGCGCCGCCAATTCGATGATCAGAGGGGTGTCCGGATCAAGGTCGTCAAGATTCAGTGCGTGCGCGTCGTCATCCAAAGGCTCCCCGGTGGGACGGAACCCGTCGCTGTCGACAAATCCGGGGGTGTCAGGGCGCACCCAGTCTCGCACCTTGGCGGTGCACAGCAGAGTGGGCGTGCCGTTGATGGCCACCGCGTCGGACCCGCACATGCCATGGCCACAGGAGTAGCGGAACGCGAGGGACGGATCCTGTTCACGCTTGACGGCGAGCAGACAGTCCAGCACCGAATCGCTGGCATGGACGTCCAACGTATAGTCCTGCGTCCAGCGCTTGCCGCGCGCGCGATTCGTACGGCCTGATGCGACATCGCCCCCAAATGGGGACTTCGACCGGGAGCCGAACGGGCTGCCGCCGCGACGACGGCCGGGGCGTTCAGGCTTCGGGGTGAAACGGGAGACGCGCAAGGTCACCGTAAGCATACGGTCAACTGCGGCATTGGTCATGAATGTTCTTCTCCTCGCAAATTCGTGCATGAATTCGTACATGCTGTCAACACAGTCTACTCAGCATTCTGACGCCGGAAATGACGTTGTCGCGATTTCCGGCGTCAGAACGCTGAGGATATGCCTTGGTCGGGAATGGAACCGACATGATCGGCTCGGGCGGCGGCGGGACCGGTCCGGAACTCAGTATTGACGGGCCTTCGGCGGATACGCGGTGATGATCACCGGCTGCCAGGCGACGTTGCGGCCGCCATCCACCATGGAATGCGTCAGGAACCGTTCATCGTCGCGCTGCGGATGATCCGTGCGATACAACGATCCGCGTGACTCTTCTCGTGCATCGGATGCGGTAAGCATCACGCCGGCCAGCGTGAGCAGATGACGGGCTTCGAGGATTGCGGTGAGCTCCTGATTATAGGCGGCGGTATCGCTATGCGTGTGCAGAAGCTCAACACGGGGGCACAGCGTGCCGTCGATCTCGGCAAGCGCCGCGGCGATTCCGTCATGATCGCATCGCACGGCGGCATACCGTTCCATGAGCGCACCCAGATCGGCCATCAGACGGTAGGGATTGTCGTCGGGCGCATCCGTGTCGATCTGGTCATCGTCCACCGGCTGCAGCAATGCCTTGAGGTCCTGTTCGCGGTGTGCGGCGGCATCGTCCACGGCGGTGGTGTCGATGTCGGTCAGCTCCTCGTCGGGGGCTCCGGCCATGGGATCGTCGGCAATGAGTCGGGCGATCGTTGCGCCGGTGCGGGAGCCGAACAGGCAGGCGTCGAGCAGCGAGTTCGCGCCCAGACGGTTCGCGCCGTGTACGCTGACGCAGGAGCATTCGCCGGCGGCGAACAGGCCTTCGACGGTGCGACGGGAGTCGTCAGTCCATTCGTAGACGTTGCCATCAGCGGTGATCGGGATTCCGCCCATGGTGTAGTGCGCGGTCGGCTTGATCGGAATGAGATCGTGCGCGGGGTCGAGTCCGGCGTATTCACGTACCGTATCGCACACTTCGGGCAGCTTCTCCTTGAGCGCCTGCTCGCCGATGCCGGTCAGGTCAAGCCAGACGCAGTCCTTCGGGCCATCGGGGTCCTTGGGGTCGGCCACTCCACGTCCGGCATCCACCTCGGCAACGATCGAGCGGGACACCACGTCGCGTGCTGCAAGATCGCCGTGCCCCGGGGCATACCGGTCCATGAAGTGTTCGCCGTCGGCGTTGAGCAGTCGTCCGCCTTCGCCGCGAGCGGCCTCGGACAGCAGGATGCCGGTGTGGGCCAGACCCGTGGGGTGGAACTGCACGAACTCGATGTCCTCCAGCTGCAGGCCCGCCTCGAGCGCCAATGCCATGCCGTCACCGGTCAGATCCCAGGAGTTCGATGTGGTGTGGAAGAGCCGGCCTGCGCCACCGGTGGCCAGAACGATATTGCGCGCATTCACGCCATGCACGGTACCGGTGTGCGTGTCGATCACCACCAGACCACGCGCCATGGCATGGCCATTGCCGTCGCGTTCCAGCACGAGGTCACTGACGTACCATTCCTCGGCGAATTCAACGCCCTCCTTGACGCACTGCTGCCAGAGCGCGTGCAGAATCTGATGGCCGATGCGGTCGGCGGCGTAGGCGGTGCGACGAACCGGCTGCTTGCCGAACTCCGCGGTATGCCCGCCGAACAGACGTTGGGCGATATGACCGTCCTCGGTACGAGAGAACGCCACACCGTCATGCTCCAGACCGATCACCGTGGCCGGCGCCTCCTTGGCGAGGATCTCGGCCATGTCCTGATCGGCGAGCCAGTCGCTGCCCTTGATCGTGTCGTAGAAATGCCAGTGCCAGTCGTCATGATCGATATTGCCCAGACTGGCCGCGATGCCGCCCTCCGCGGAACCGGTGTGGGAGCGCAGCGGCTGAAGCTTCGAAATGACCAGAATACGAGGGGTGCGTCCCTCCTCCTTCATCTGCGCGAACTGGTCCGACCTGACCAGTCCCAGACTTGCCGACAGGCCTGCCGCGCCTGCGCCCACGATTACCACGTCATACTGTGTTTCCAACTGCTTCGGACTCATAGGTTCGATTGTCCCACAAGCCATGACCGGGGGAGGACCGGCTCTGACGCGGCTGGATGCCGTGGATAATGGGAGCCATGGAGCAGACGTTTTCCCAGCGGGTCTATGACGTGGTTCGGCGTATTCCGAAAGGGCGGGTCGCTACCTACGGTCAGGTGGCGGCTTTGGCGGGAGCCCCGCGTTCCGCCCGGTTTGTCGGTTTCGCGTTGCATGCGAATCCCGAGCCCGGTGTAATCCCCTGCCATCGCGTGGTGTTTCGGGACGGTTCTTTGGCCCCCGGATTCGCATTCGGCGGTCCCGATCGTCAACGGGAGTTGCTGGAGGAGGAGGGCGTGGCTTTCGTGCCTCCGACTGGGAACGCACCATGCGGCGCCGATGGATGGAAAGTGGATCTCGACCGCTGCCAGTGGAGGGCATGAGCCTATACCGCTAAAGCGGATGCTGAACGCTGATATGGTCCTCCGGCATGGCCCGGGTTCCGGATCGGCGAGTGACACCTATTGTGCCGTCCGCATCCATGGCGATGAGTTCCGCCGCTTCCAATGCGGCCAGGGCCCGTTGTGCGGCGGCGACGCCGATAACCTTGCCGGGATGCCGTTCGCGTATCCGTGCGATTACGGTGTCCATCGTGCAGACGATGTGCTCCCGGCCGAGAGAGCGTATGGCGGCCAGCATCATCGTCTGCAGAGGGTCCTCGACGGTGATGGTCGTGTCGCCGTCGGATTCGTCGTCATCGGATGGTTCGCCATGCGGTGTGTCCAACAGGTATGGCGTGTGCTCCGGATGGCAGATTTCGCTGATATCCGTGGCCGAGGCGAGCAATACGGCCTTGCCGTCATGCACCAGGCGATTGCATCCGGTGTTGTATGGCTCGTCGATGTCGCCGGGCGCGGCGACCAGAGTCCGGTTCATCTCCGCGGCCCAGGTGGCGGTGTTCAATGCGCCGGAACGGTGACGGGCCTGCGCCACGACGATCACACCGGCCATTGCGGCGATGATCCGATTGCGGAGCAGAAACCGTCGCGCCTCGGGGACGGTGCCGGGTGGCATCTCACTGATCAGAGCACCCTGTGTCATGAGCATGGCATCGAACAGTCTGAAGTTGCATGAGGGGCCACGGCGCTCCACTCCGCCGGCGAATACCGCCACCGTACGCCCGGCATGTTCGGGGTCGTCCGAGCCCTCACGCTCCTCCCGCGCCGCGAGTGCGCCCCAATGCGCCGCCGCATCGGCACCCTTCGCTCCTCCGGACACCACGAGATGACCGTGGCGGGCGGCCTGCAGCCCCACGCTGCGGGCCACGAACCGGCCATAATCGTTGACATCGCGTGACCCGACGACGGCGATCGGCTCATCACAGCTGACCAGCGTGGCGGGGTTCCCCATGCCCCACAGGCACAGCGGGGGAGCCCAATCGGAACGGATGGCCAGATCGTCGAGCTGACCGGGCCAGTACGGTGAGCCGGGGCCGATGATCCACTGTCCGCCGTGAAAGGTGAAATGATCCGTCAGCGTTTCCCATGCATGAACGGGCAGCGTGGAGAGTCGCTCACGCCATCGGGAAAGCGCCGTGTGGAATCGTTCCAGTCCACGCGCATCGGGACGGCGTCCCCATCGCGCGGCACCGACGATGAAGAACCGGTCCAGTTCGGCATTGGCCTTGCCGATCATCGTGTCGATGCGGCCCTGATCGTCAAGCCATGCAGGCGGTGAGCCGGACGAGGGGGCTGCCAGCAGCGCCAGAAGCAGGCTGGCGGATTGCGTGCCCTTGAGCGCCGCGAACATCAGCGCATCCGGACCATCGGCGCAGAATGACAGCACGGCACGGGCCAACGCGTCGGCGTCGAGCGAAAGAGTCCTGCTGTCGTGGTCGGGGTGAGCAAGCCTTGTCATAATCGGTGCCTCCCATCATCGCAATCGGGTGCGCAGGGCGATGCCGGATGACACGTCCTGCGCGTCGGGACTGGTCCGGCCTGCAACGTCGGACAGCGTCCACGCCAGGCGAAGGGCTCGATCGGCGCCTCTCAGGCTCAGTCGTTGCTGCTCCAACGCCTGTGTGAGCGGCATCAGCGCCTTGGCCGACGTGTGGGCTCTGAGCCATTCTCCGCTGGCCTTGGCGTTACATGGCCAGTTTTCGAACCGATACCGTTCGGCGGCGGCATTGCGCGCCTCGATCACGCGTGCCCGGATCGTGGCGCTGGTCTCGGCGGGTGATGCGGCGGTCGGGGTGAAGGTCGCGATGGGCGGCACGGTGATCTGAATATCGATACGGTCAAGAATCGGACCGGACAATCGATTCCAGTACCGGGTGCGCTCCTTAACGCTGCACACGCATTTCTCCCCGGTACCCCATCCGAATCCGCACGGACAGGGGTTTGCGGCCATGACCAGCTGGAATCGTGCGGGGTAGTGGGCATTGCCCTTGGACCGGGAGATCGCCACGTATCCCGTCTCCAACGGCTCGCGAATGGTCTGCAGCACGCGTGGCGGGAATTCGGGTGCCTCATCCATGAACAGCACGCCGTTGTGCGCGCGGGTGATGGCACCCGGGCGGGCTATCCCGGACCCGCCTCCCACCAGTGCCGCCACACTGGCGGTGTGATGCGGGGCCTCGTACGGGGGAACATCGGTGATGCCATGTTCGGTGAGCGTGCCGCAGAGTGAACGGATCGAGGCGACCTCCAGCTGCTGTCGTTCGTTCATCGGCGGCATGATCGTAGGCAGTCGTGAGGCCAGCATCGTCTTGCCCGCGCCGGGAGGCCCCACCATGATCACATGATGGCCTCCCGCGGCCGCGACCTCCAACGCCCACTTCGTATGCTCCTGACCCATGACCTGACTCATGTCCAGTCCAGTGGCCGGCTTGTCGCTCAGTGGATCATCGAATGACGGGGTACGCAGTTCGTAGGAATCGTCGGGAATCCGATACTTGGTCTTGCCTCCCATATGTTCGATGAGTTCGCCTACATGACGGATCGTCACGACGCCGATGTCGGGAACCAGTTCGGCTTCCTCATGATTGCTATGGGGAATGAATGCCTTGGCGATGCCGCTGTTGCGCGCATGCAGCAGGATCGGCAGCAGACCGGTGACCGGCAGCACCGTGCCGTCGAGTTTGAGCTCGCCCAGTACCAGCGTGTCGGATAGTGAATCATGGGGGATCGCACCGCCTGCGCACAGTACGCTCGCCGCGATCGCCAGATCGTGGGCGGCACCGCTTTTGGGCAGGGATGCGGGGGACAGGTTCACGGTCACCCGCGTCTCCGGCCAGGAGAATCCGGCGGAGGCACAGGCCGATTTCACCCGTTCCCGGGCCTCGGACAGGGAGGTATCGGGAAGTCCGATGATACTGAAATAGGGCAGTCCGGGGGAGATATACGCCTGCATGCTTACGGTGAATGCCTTCAACCCGTTCAGGCTGACGGAGAGTGCGGTACCTATACGCATCAGAACGCTCCCGGAATCAGATGGACTTCAGGGGCTCGTCGTGAGCCGTGCACGGTGATCGCCAGTACGTCGAAGCGTGTGGAAACGTGGGGGAAGTCGTGTCCGCGCTCCTGTAGCCATTGGATCCCGGCACGGCGCAGCGTGGTCTGCTTGTGCGCGTTCACTGCTGATTGCGGACTGCCGAAACTGGCATTGCGACGGGTCTTGACCTCTACGAACGAGAGCCGATCATCAGGAGTGAGCGCAATGATGTCGAGTTCGCCGTACCGGGAATGCCAGTTGCGGTCCACGACCCGCCAGCCGCGACGTTCAAGCCAGAGGACGCCATAGGCCTCGCCGAGTGCGCCGAGCCGTTTCGGCGTGAGGCCGGGCTCGTGCAGGGCGGCGGTAAGCCTGTTGAATCGTTCGAAGGGATTGGAGACGGAAGAGATGATGGAGGCATCGGCCGCTGATGGTGCGTTCGATGGAGTGGGAGAGAGGAGGGATGCTGCTGGGGTGAGGATTGAATCTGTCATGATTCGAGTCCATCATCATGCGTCGTGGTCCGTCTAGGGTTACGGCGCAATGTGGTCGAATGCACCCCCGGCATGGCCGGCGGTACGCGAGTCGACGCCGGCCATGCCAGTCTTGCCGTGGCGGTCAGCCCACCAGGCCGGTGAGCTCCGCAAGATTGAGTTCGAAGCTCACGCCACGTTCCTCAAAGTGTGGCTGGTTGCGGGTGGACTTCATGGCGGAACGTACGAATTCGCCGGCGATGCGGGCGCTTTCGGCGAGCGTGCGGCCAGCCATCACCGCGCCGCACAACGCCGAGGCGAAGGCGTCGCCGGTGCCGTGGATCATGTATGGCAGCTTCTCATGGGCCAGTTCGGTCATGCCGTCCACTCCGGAGTCCGCGGTGGCCACATAGTTACGGATCATGCCGTCTTCGCGATCCACGCCCTTGAGCACCACGCTCTTGGCACCGAGCGCCAGCAGTGCATCCATCCAGTCGGCTACCTCGTCGACGGTCAGGTTCTTGCCCGGGTAGTCACGCCCGGTGAGGATCGACGCCTCGGTAAGGTTCGGCATCAGCACGTCGGCACCATCGGCCAGCGCGCCCATGGCCTCGCACAGCTCCGTGGTGTATGTGGGGTACATGTGACCGCCATCGCCCATCACCGGATCGACCAGTCGTAGGGCGTTCGGATACTCACGGTACAGACGCTGGATGATGGCCACCTGGCCGGCGCTGCCGAGGAATCCCGAATACACGCCGTCGAGCTCCACGCCCTCCTTGCCCCATGCGTCAAGGTAATCGTTCAGCATGTCGGTGGTGTCGTGGAACGTGTAGTCCTTGTACATCGTGTGCGCGGAGAACAATGCCGTGGGTACCGGGCACACGTCGCATCCGGCGGCGGACAGGATCGGAATCGCCGAGGTCAGTGAGCATTTGCCGTAGCCGCACATATCGTGCACGGCCGCGATGCGGGGGATGTAGTCGGGGTCGCGCTGATAGAGCACGGCGTCGTCGTTCGTGGTCATGGAACTCGCTTTCTCGATCGTCGGGAGGCTCCACGGTGGCAATGCGGCGGAGCCGTTCCCGTCCAGACTACCGTCGCTCGATGATGATCGATTCGGATTCCTCGGCGTGTCATGGGAGAAAACCGCGCCGAAGGGACGATTCCGGCCATCGGCAAACCCTTTGCGCCCGCAAGGGTTGGGAAAAGGCTATAACCAAGCCCGATAGCGAAAAGCCCGTTTGGGCTTGAAACCACGCCCTTCAAGCGCATATTGTCACTACCAACAACCAAACAAACCACACTCAAGGAGACAACCTCATGGCTGAAGCCAACAAGAACTACCGTTTCGAAACCCTGCAGCTGCACGTCGGCCAGGAGCAGGCCGACCCGGCCACCGACTCCCGCGCCGTCCCGATCTACGCCACCACCTCCTACGTCTTCCACGATTTCGATCACGCCGAGGCCCGCTTCGGTCTCGCTGATCCCGGCAACATCTACGGTCGTCTGACCAACTCCACCCAGGGCGTGTTCGAGGACCGTATCGCCGCCCTCGAAGGTGGCACCGCCGGCATCGCGGTGGCCTCCGGCGCCGCGGCCGTCGAGTACGCGGTTCGCAACATCACCCAGTCCGGCGACCACATCGTCTCCTCCAAGAACATCTACGGCGGCACCTTCAACCTGCTCAAGCACACGCTGCCGCGCGACGGCATCACCACCACCTTCGTCGACCCGGAGGTTCCGCAGAACTTCGAGGATGCCATCCAGGAGAACACTAAGCTCGTCTACTTCGAGACCTTCGGCAACCCGAACGCCGACCTGCCTGACTTCGAGGCCATTTCCGAGATCGCCCACAAGCATCACCTGCCGGTGATTGTCGACAACACCTTCGCCACCCCGTACCTGTTCCGTCCGCTCGAGCACGGCGCCGATGTGGTCGTTGAGTCCGCCACCAAGTTCATCGGTGGCCACGGCACCACGCTGGGTGGTGTGGTCGTCGAAGGCGGCAAGTTCAACTGGGCCGAGGTGCCGGGCAAGTTCCCGACCCTGACTGAGCCGGATCCGTCCTACCACGGCCTGAACTTCTACGAGGCTCTGGGCGGTGCCGCATTCGTGACCCGCATTCGCGCCATCCTGCTGCGCGACACCGGCGCCACGCTCTCCCCGTTCGCCGCGTTCCTGCTCCTGCAGGGCACCGAAACCCTGTCTCTGCGCGTTGAGCGTCACGTGCAGAATGCGCTGAAGGTTGTCGAGTACCTGCAGACCGTGCCGGAAGTCGAGTCCGTCTCCCACCCGAGCATCGAGGGCCGTCGCGACCACGAGCTGTACAAGAAGTACTTCCCGAACGGCGCCGGCTCCATCTTCACCTTCGACATCAAGGGCGGCAAGGACGCGGCACGTGTGTTCATCAACAACCTGCACCTGTTCAGCCTACTGGCCAATGTCGCTGATGTGAAGAGCCTCGTCATTCACCCGGCCTCCACCACGCACTCCCAGGAGACGCTGGAGGAGCTTGAGGATCAGGGCATCCACCAGGGCACCATCCGCCTGTCGATCGGTACCGAGAACATCGAGGACATCCTCGACGATCTCAAGGCCGGCTTCGAGGCCGTCCGCGCCTCCGGCCTCGCCAAGTGACGCCGATCACGGGGAAGCTTACTCGCGTATAGGAAAATAACGGACGTACACCGCCGGGGGATGCGGTGCGCGTCCGTTTTCCTATATTCACCAATCATCGTGCGGTCCAAACCGCCTTGGCCCGACAGCCGTCAGTCGGTGCCGCAGACGCCATCCAGGAATTCCCGAACATAGATCAGCGCGGAACCGATCACATCCTGATCAGGCCTGCAGGCGCTTTTTCGAATCGTGAAATCATCGTCGGGGAAGGCGCTGATCCGATTCACCCTCATTCGCAGCTCGACGATGTCGTCGGTGGTGAGAAACTGTCCGGCCTGTCCGCCCACGATCACATCGCAGTTGAGCACCGTGCGCATGTTCTTGATCGCCTGGGCCAGATGATCGAGATACAGACTGAAAATACGACGATGCGCGTACTCGTCGTCGCGCACCTGATTGAAGAACTCGTCCAGGGTCTCGTCACGTTGGCTGATCAGCACGCGTGCCGAACAGTAGACGTCCGCGCATCCCCGCTGTCCGCAGTAGCATTCATCGCCGTCCGGTACCAGGGTCATGTGTTCGATCGTGCCGTTCTTCATCGTACCGCCCTGACGTAGCCTGCCGTCGATGATCACCGCGCCGCCCATATACTGTTCAAGATAGATGCACAACGCATCATCGATCGACGGATCCAGCCAGAGCTCGGCCATGGCCGAGGCATCCGAATCGTGGATGAACGTGCACGGCACCGTGAGCTTCCGTTCGAATTCCTCCAGACCCAGCCCGGTATTGCCCAGAATGTCACCGAATACGATGCTCCGGCCGTCGGGCGACACGATGCCCTGCATGCAGAACGCCACGCCGATCACATGATCGCCGTCCTCGCCAAGCGAGCCGATGAACTGGTCGATGAGCTGACAGATACGGTGATAGTAGGCGTGTGCGTGCCGGTAGGGAAGCCTTCCCGTGGCGCGTTTGATGCAGGTGCCACGCAGATCCACCGCGCACAGGATGATCTGCCGGGCCGTCATACGTACGCCGATGGCGATGGCCGCGCGATTATTGAACGTATAGATTTGCGGCTTACGTCCGCCGGTCGACTTGAAGAAGCCGCCGCGTCGGATCAGCCCGTCGGCCTCAAGATCGCGCAGGTTCTGCGTGATCGTGGGCAGACTCATGTTCAGGGCGCGCATGATGTCCTGCTTGGACGAGCCCTGGTTGCGGTAAATATGGTCAAGCACCTGATGACGGTTGTGCACCTTGACCTGCGCCGTTGTTGCAGTTGCCAATCGAAAGCCTTTCTTCCCGGTTCATTGTAATGGACGGACGATTCACGGACGAGTTCATCGACCAATGAAAAGATCATGGGTACGATGGCAGAGAACGTTCGACGGAATGGATGGTGCCATGGGACGACATACGGCGCAGGCGGTGCAGGCTCGACGTGGACGCGGCGACAATACGAACGCCACGAGTGCCTCACGGATCGCGACTTCACGACGGACCGCGGACCCGGAGGTACGGAACGGCGGCGAGGCAGTGGCCCGCGCCGTGGATCTGGTCAAGACCTACGGAGACAAGGACACGGCTGTAGTGGCGCTCGACCATGTGAGCGTGGAGTTCATGCGTGGTCAGATGACCGCCATCATGGGCCCGTCCGGCTCCGGCAAATCCACACTCATGCATTGCATGGCGGGACTGGACGTGCCGACATCCGGCAAGGTGTTCGTGGAAGGCCTTGAAGTATCGGCCATGGGACAACGGCAGCTGACGAAACTGCGCCGCGAGCAGATCGGCTTCATCTTCCAGTCGTTCAATCTGGTGCCCACGCTGAGCGCCGAGGAGAACATCCTGCTGCCGTTGCAGATCGCCGGTCGGCCCATCGACCGTGCGTGGTTCGACCATGTGGTGCATGTGGTGGGTCTGGAACAACGACTCACGCACCGGCCCAGCCAGTTGTCCGGTGGCCAGCAGCAGCGTGTCGCCTGCGCCCGCGCCCTGATGGCCCGTCCATCCGTCATCTTCGCCGACGAGCCCACCGGCAACCTCGATTCGCGATCCAGCCGGGAGGTGCTGAGCTTCCTCAAACAGTCCGTGCACGACTACGGGCAGACCATCGTTATGGTGACGCATGACCCGCGCGCGGCCTCCTACGCCGATCGTGTGCTTGTCCTCGCCGACGGCCGCATCGTCAACGACATGAGCAATCCCTCCTACGAGCAGATCCTCGACGTGTTCGCCGCCGAAGGCGACACGGATGGTGTGGATGAACCGATTGCCCAAAAGTCGATGGGAACGATGGAAGGCGGGGCTACCGTATGATCCGGATCGGATTGCGCGACGCCCGCGCCCATTTCTCGCGATTCGTGATGTCGATCATCGCGATCGCGCTGGGCGTATCGTTCGTGGTCGGATCGTTCTGCTTCCGCGAGCTGATGAACGACCAGGTCGACCAGATGATGGGATCGAACACCGACCATGATGTGTACGTGCGCGGCAGCGACGAGAAGAAGGACGACGATACGGACGCCTCGTCCTCGTCGATGACGACCTACAACACCATCGACGACTCACTGGTGGATGACGTCAAAACCGTCAAGGGCGTCGGCACCGCGGAGGTCGTCTATTCCGTCAGTGGTTCCCTCGTACTGGTGAAGCAGGACGGCAATGCCGTGTCCACCATGGGATCGCCCACCATGGGCATCGGATTGGAGAAGGGCACCTGGCGGTCCGCCCACCTCACCGAGGGCCGATGGGCCGAAAACCGCGACGAGATGGCGTTGCACTCCTACGCCGCCGAAGCTGCGGGACTCAAGGTGGGGGACACCACCAAACTCGTCTACCCATCCGGGCCGGAGGACGTGAAGGTGGTCGGCATCTTCAACACCGACGTGTCACAGGCCGGCGCGATCATCATCGGACTCGCCCCCAGCGTGGCCAAGGATCTGTACCAGCAGCAGACCGGCGAGATCGGCCAGACCCAGTACATCGGGGTCTATGGAACCGGCAACAAGGGACAGCCGCTCAGCGGCGAACAGCAACAGGCGCTCGCCGACCGCATCAATCAGGCCCTGCCCGCCGGCTCCAAGGCGCATGCGATCACGGGCGATCAGCTACGTGACGAATACTCGAAATCCATCAAGGACATGCTCGGCTTCATCCAGCCGCTGATCCTCATCTTCGCGGTGATCGCGCTGTTCGTCGGTTCGTTCATCATCGCCAACACGTTCTCCATGATCGTGCGTGAATCGATGCGGGGATACGCGCTGCTGCGATCCGTCGGAGCCTCGCCCATGCAGGTGTTCTCCACGGTGATCATCCAGGCGCTGCTGCTCGGTCTGGTCGGCTCGGCGGCAGGCATCGGGCTGGGCTGGGGCATGGTGCGACTCATCGTGTTCGGCATGGCGAAGATGGGAACACCGCTGAGCGGAACCGCCAGTCCGAGCGTATCCGACATGCTCGTCGGACTGGTGGTCGGCGTGGTCGTCACGTTCATCGGAGCGGCTCTGCCGGCCCGGCGCGCCGCCATGGCGCCGCCCATCCAGGCGATGAACGAGACCGTCAATCCGGAGAAGCCGGTACGGGCGCGGGCGATCATCGGCGCGATCATGGTCGCTCTCGGCGTGGTGGCCTGGCTGTTCTGCTGGCGGATCGCCACGGTGGATGGCACCCCCACCCCGGTCGGTTTCCTTAACACGATCGCCGATCGGTATGGTACCGGCTGGCCGCTGGGCGTTGGCGCCGGACTTATCGTCATCGGCGTGATCGTATTGGCCCCGGCACTGGTTCGCCCGGCTGGTCTCGTGCTGGGATTCCTGCCATCGCTCGTGTTCCGGGTGACCGGTTGTCTTGCCGTACGTAACCTGTCCCGGCAGAAACGACGCACGGCGAACACCGCCGCGGCACTGTTCGTGGGCGTGGCGATCGTCAGCTGTCTGGCCGTGGTGGCCGCATCCGCCAAGGCGTCGGTCGCAGGCATCGTCGACACGGGACTCAAATCCGACTTCGCGGTGTCGTCCGCGGCCAACGGGCAGATCCCCGACGCCGCGGTCGATGCCGTCAAGAAGGTCGACGGCGTGAAATCGGTATCCACCAGCCGCATGCTGATGAACGTCAAGTACGATGGCAAGCGCATCAACGGTACCTCGTTCGCCGAACAGCCGTCGCTGTTCACCGACGTGTTCGCCCCGGTCGTCGTATCCGGAGACGCGAACAAGGCGCTGCATGACGGCGAGCTTGTGGTGGGCGAGACCATCGCCAAGGATCGCGACTGGCACGTCGGCGATACGGTGACCATGACCGGCGAACGTGTCAGCGTGGACGAGGAGGCCACCGCCAAGGCGCAGGCAGACTGGCAGGCCCAGACGCAGGCGAAGGTCGACGCGCTACAGCAGGAGGCGAAGAAACTGGCGATGGCCGGCGATTCCGCGGGAGCCCAGACCAAGGCCGCCGAAGCGCAGCAGGCCGTCGCGGACGCGCAGAACGTGGACCCGTCCACGCTGGTCCGTACGAAAACCGAGACCACCACGGCTACGGTGAAGGTCGGTGCGGTCATTTCGAACGCCGTCTATCGCACGATGGTGCTGATGAACGACGAGACCGCCGAAAAGCTCGCCGACCAGCAGACCATGTTCACGATCCAGCTGTTTATCGCCGCGAAGGACGGCACGGATATCGAAGCGTTGCGGGGACGTCTGGTCAAGGCGGTCAAACCGTATTACGTGCTGTCGGTGCTTGACCGGGAGGACTACAAGTCCACCATGAGCTCGATGGTGGATCAGATCCTCGTCATCCTGTACGCGTTGCTCGCACTGTCGATCGTGATCGCGATCTTCGGCATCGTGAACACCCTGGCGCTGTCGGTGTCGGAACGCACCAAGGAGATCGGTCTGCTGCGGGCGATCGGCACGTCGCGGGGTCAGGTGCGTGGCATGCTGGCCATCGAGGCGGCGATCATATCGGTGTTCGGTACGTTGCTCGGACTGGTTACGGGTGTGGGTGCCGGCGTGGTGATCCGTGCCGTGTACAGCAGCAAGGGATTGGAGACGCTCAGTGTTCCCTGGGATCAGCTTGGGGCGTTCCTTGCGCTGTCGATTCTGGTCGGTTTGCTGGCCAGCGTGCAGCCGGCCGGTCGCGCGCTGCGAAAACCGGTACTCGACGCCGTCGCGTCGGAGTAGGGGAGAGCCGATGGGATCGGATACTGGACTGCACTGCAGAATAACGCCGGCATGATCTTGGTGATCGCATGATCTTGGCGATCGTATGGAAGGAAGATGAATCATGACATATGCATTCAGGCCGCATGTTCCCGAGTTGACCATGGCTTCGGGGCCGTGCTCGATCTATCCACAGGTGCTGTCCGCCATGGGCACGCAGATGGTGCACCATCGCACCGATGATTTCGTGGCACTCATGCGGTCGGTGAGTGATGATCTGTCCATGCTGTTCCGCACCGTCGGACGGGTGCTGCCGGTGGAAGGGGAGTCGATTCTCGGACTGGAGATGGCCGCCTACAATCTGGTCGAACCCGGGGACGTGTGCATCAATCTGGCATCGGGATATTACGGTGCCGGGTACGCGAAGGTGTTGCGCGGTTACGGCGGCACGGTGGTGGATGTCGCCGTGCCCTACGACACCAGTGTGTCGATCGAACAGGTGCGTGCGGCGCTGGACGCCCATCCGGAGGCGAAGGTGCTGGCGTTCGTGCATTCCGAGACTCCGTCGGCATCGGAGAATCCGATGGAGGAGATCTGTCGCGAATGCCATAGCCGCGGCGTGCTGACCATCGTCGACTCGGTCTCCGGCGTCGGTGGCTCCGACGTACGCTTCGATGAATGGGGCGTTGACGTTTGCGTCACCGGACCGCAGAAATGTCTGGGCTCCACGCCTGGCATGTCGCTGGTGGCAGTGAGTGACCGAGCCTGGGAGCGTGCCTGTCGGGTGATCGCCGAAACGGGCAGATACGATCGCTCCTACCTGTGCCTGCTGCCGTGGCGGTCATGGGTGGAACGCGACTACGTGCCGTATACGCCGCCGATCTCCAGCATCTACGGGCTGAAGGCCGCACTTGACATCGTGGCGGACGAGGGGCTCGACAATGTGATCGCCCGGCATGAGACCGCGGCCCGCGCCACGCGTGCCGGCATCCGGGACATGGGACTCGACCTATGGGTGGATGACGAGTCGCATATGGCCAATTCGGTGACCGCCGTGCGTGTGCCGGACGGCATCGACGACACGATGTTGCGCGGTCTCATGGACGAACGGTACGGTCTGCACATCTCCGGTGGTCTGGGCGAGGAGGCAGGTAAGCTGATCCGCATCGGTCACATGGGGTATACGGCCAGCCGGCAGAAAGTGCTCACCGCGTTGTCGGTTCTGGGCTCGGTGCTGATGGAGTTGGGATATCCCGTGGACATGACCGGCGGGCTGCAGGCCGCGTCGGCGGCATGACGCCGTCTTTGCTATGGTGGTTGTCTTCGCTATGTTGATAGACTCGGCGTGCATTAATTCCAGAACGCATATTCGGGCCGGAGGGCGGCCCGCAGGATGGTTTCGCAGTGAAGAAACAACAGAACACCATGTTGTCGACCAATACCACCAATACCAGTGACGTGCCGGAGGGGAAGATTCCGGCGCAGACCTCCCGCACATCGGAGAATGAGAAGATCCCGCCCAAGCTCATCGGCGCGATCATCGCCGTAGGATCGCTGGCGTTCATCGGCATCCTCACCGAAACGGTCATGACCGTACTGTTCCCCGAACTCATGCGGGAACTCAACGTCGGCACATCGACCGTGCAGTGGATCACCACCGTATATCTGCTCGTGGTGTCCGCCACCATGCCGATCTCCTCATACCTCAAGCGCAAGTTCCCACTCAAGGGCATTTTCGTGGCCGCCGTGATCCTCGCGATCACCGGTTCGGTCATCATGATCTTCGGCCATTCGTTCCCCGTGCTCATCCTTGCCCGCGTCATTCAGGGCATCGGCTCGGGCGTGGCCACGCCGCTGATGATCAACATCATCCTCGAGCAGTCGCCGCGGTCCAAGATCGGCAGGCTGATGGGCGTCGGCTCGCTGGTCATCACCGTGGCGCCCGCCATCGGACCGACCGTGGGCGGCGCCGTGTCGAGCGTGCTGCCGTGGCGTGCGATCTTCGTGATCGTGATTCCGGTGATGGTCATCGCACTGATCATCGGACTGTGCTGCATTGAGCAGAAGGAGCCCACACAGGAGGCGCATCTCAATCCGCTGCAGTTCCTGGCGGTCGTGCTCGGATTGTGCGGACTGGTCATGGCGCTCAATCAGGCGGGTGTGGCCGCCGGTGCCGCCGTTTCCGGACAGTCGTACACCCATGCACTGGCGTTCGCGGTGGCCAGCCTGATCGTGGGCGTACTGTCCCTGCTGTTCTTCGGCTATTCGTCGAAGCGTTCGTTCTCGCCGCTGATCCGACTGGGAATCCTGCGCGATCCGGTGGTGCTGCTGCATCTGCTCGCGTACACGATCCTGCCGATCGTGGGCATCGGATTCGGCTACGTGATCACCAACCTTGCCCAGTTGTCGCTGGGCACGAACGCGTTCCTCGCCGGTGCACTGGTACTGCCCGGCGCGCTGATCGGCGCGTTCTTCGCCCCGGTTGGCGGCATGCTCTATGACCGGTTCGGTCCCACCCGCCCCATCCTCACCGCATTCGCAGTGGCGATCGTCGGCCCGGTGCTGCTGCTCGTGTTCTCCATGCGGCTGACGCCGGAACTGCTCGCCGGATTCTATTTCATCTTCGGTCTGAGCTATGCGCTGGGTTTCTCGAACATCATGACCAGTGCGTTGTCGCAGATCCCTCATCAGTTCGCCCCCGACGGCAATGCGATCTTCAACACGATGCTCCAGTTCGGCGGTGCCGCGGGAACGGCCCTGTTCTCCACGATCCTGACCATCGCCCAGGCCGGTTCCGGCGACGAGGGCACGCCCGGGTTCGCGCATGCCACGGCCGTGGGTGGCGCGTGGACCTTCGCCACGATGATCGTGATCTGCGTGATCGCCTACGTGGCCTTGGTCTGCGCGTTCCTCATCCGCGCCAAGCGCGTGGAAGCGGTCGGCTGATTCAGCGTTCGCGAATACGGTGATCAGCCATATGGCTGATGCCGATGCTAGCCACTACGGCGGTTATCGTCCTCAGGGATGATGACCGCCGTTGTGGTTTTTCGCCCCTGCGCACGATGGGGTGCGCAGCACATTCCCCGTACCGTTGCAGATATCAGCAAACGATCGGCGAACGTTAGGCCGTTCGTCAGGATGCAATGACAGCAACACGACACGAAGGGATACGACCATGGGACGGCATATGCGGACTCAAGATGAAACGGCAATGGCCAGCGCATCGAGGTACGGTGGCGAAGCGGACAACAGCCGCTCATCGGTGGCGATCGAGGCAATCGGCCTGACCAAGGACTATGGCGAGGGCGACACCGTGGTGCATGCGCTGCGCGGGGTGGACGTCTGCTTCGAGCAAGGCAGATTCACGGCGATCATGGGACCGTCAGGTTCCGGCAAATCCACGCTCATGCACACGCTTGCCGGCCTCGACTCCGCCACCAGCGGACATATCCTGCTCGGCGGCGAGGATCTGACCGCCATGAACGACCGGCAGCTGACACTGCTGCGCCGCAAGCGCATCGGATTCATCTTCCAAAGCTTCAATCTGCTTCCCATGTTCACCGCCGAGCAGAACATCCTCATGCCACTCACCCTCGCCGGTGCCAAACCTGACCGGGGCTGGATGCGCACGCTCGTTCGCACGCTTGGACTCGAGCAGCGACTCAACCATCGCCCGAACGAACTGTCCGGCGGCCAGCAGCAGCGTGTGGCCATCGCCCGCGCACTGATCACACGCCCCAGCGTCGTGTTCGCCGACGAGCCCACCGGCAACCTCGATTCCGTATCCAGCGCTGAAGTGCTTGACTTCCTCAAACGATCCGTACGCGAACTCAAGCAGACCATCATCATGGTCACGCATGACGCCGTCGCCGCGTCATACGCCGACCGGGCCATCGTGTTCGCCGACGGTCGCATCGTGGCCGACGAACCGAACCCCACAGCCGACCGCATGAACGAACTGCTGATGGAGGAACGGCAGCGCGCCACCGCCTTGGCCATGACCTACTGACGGCCGACGACCACGCGCACCACATAACAGAGGAAACGAGAGACCATCATGCTGTCCATCACCATACAACTCATGAAACGCAGCGCGAAGATGCTGATTCCCGCCGGCATCGCCATCCTCATCGGCACGCTGTTCATCTCCAGCACGTTCCTGTTCGGCAACACGCTCGACTATTCGATACGCCGACAGATCACCGCCGATTTCGGCGGCGCCAACTACGTGGTCAATGCCGGAGCCGCCGACGACATCACCACCTCCCGATCCGTCGACGACTTCAGGCTCGACGACATCCGAGCCATCACGGGCGTTGACGGTGTGCGGGTCTCCACCGCTCTGCCGTTGCAGATCAGCAATGCCGACGGCAAGCATTCCACCACCACCATGGTTCCCACGGCCGATAACGCCAGTGCGATGATGCCGATGACGATGGCCGAAGGACATTGGCCAAGCGCCAACGGAGAAATCGCGATTCCCGCCGACGTGGCCAAACGACTCGGCGTGCGTGTGGGCGACACGGTGCGCGTCGACAACTCCACCATGTTCGGTTCCGCCGACATGGGTGATATGACATCCACCCTTGACGAAACGGTTGTGGGACTCACCCGTGACGACAACGGTGCCTACGCCGGCAACGGTGGCGCAAGCGCCATGGCCGGCGACGATTTCGCCGTCATGAACGCGGTCCAGGATTTCGGCAAGGTACCCGCCTATGCGGTGTATCTGCTCATCAACGCGCCGCAGGGGTCCACCAACGCCACGATCATCGACCAGATCAAGAAGACCGTGCCGCACGCCCTCGCCGTACTTGACATCAACGAGTACGGGGACAAGCAGATGGAGTCGATGAGCAAAAGCGGCACCAACATCATCACCACGTTCATGCTTGCCTTCGGAGCGCTTGCCATGGTCGTCGCCGCTCTGGTGATTGGCAACACGTTCCAAGTGCTTGTCGCTCAGCGCCGCCGTACGCTGGCGTTGCTGCGCACCATCGGAGCGCAGAAGGGCCAGCTGTATCGGTCGGTGATCCTCGAGGCGGCGCTTCTGGGCTTCATCGCCTCCGCGCTCGGTGTGGCAGCGGCGTTCGGACTCATCGGCATCATGCATGCCGCAGGTGCCAACTATCAGGGACTCGTGTTCTCCGTGATCCCCAGTCCGGAGGCGTTCTGGGTGCCGATCGCCTTCGGCATGGTCGTGACTATGATCGCCGCCATCGGGTCCGCACGATCCGCCACCCGGGTCACTCCGCTTGAGGCATTGCGTCCTGTGGAACTTGTCGAAGGCAAGCGTTCCGGACTGTTCCGTACGGTATCCGGCATCCTTCTGGTGATCCTGGGCCTGGCACTGACCGGTGTGGCGCTCTGGCAGAATCACGTGGCGGTCAACGGCGGCCGTATGCTGATCAATGCCTCATCGGCACCGCTGCTCATGGCGATGGGCGGTGTGGCGCTGATCTTCCTCGGACTCCTGTTCTCCGCCATCCGCTGGCTGCCATGGGTGCTTTCCGGCATCGGCGCGCTGGTCTCGCACATCGGTCCGTCCGCTGTCATCGCGGCCGCGAATATCCGCAAGAACCCGCGACGCGTGGCCGCCACCGGATCCGCATTGCTCATTGGCGTCACCCTCGTCTCCTGCATCGGCACGGGCGCGGCCAGCGCCAAGGCCACCATGGCCGATGCGCTCGACTCGCGCTACGGGGTGGACATCACCATCACCGGTGCCGATCTCAACGCCGACCTTGCCACAACAATCGCCGGAACCAAGGGCGTCAAGGCGGCCGAGGCGGTACAGACGTCCATGGCGCAATGGAATGATGGCCACGGCCACGACGTCACCGTGCAAGTCGTCGGCATCAGCGAGGCGCAGCGCAATGCCGTACTCAATATCAGCGCAGGCATGCATGCCATCGATTCCCGCAGCATCGAAATGATGAATACGATGGGCGACAGTAAGAACCCGATCGCAGACGGCTCCGATGTCACCATACGATTCGGCAAGCCCGAGGGCGACGCATTCACCGCAGTCGGGGAGAAGACCCTGACCGCGCACAAGTCCGATTTCCGAATCTCCGACGACTACGTCGGCACCGCACTCGTCGATTCGACCGTGCTCGCCGATGCCACCGGCGGCGATACGGTCACGCAGATCTGGGTGAAATCCGACGGCACCACAAGCGCGACCGACCTGTTCACCAACGTGAAGGATGCCGTAAGCTCGGAAAACGGCGTGAACGTGACCGGTTCCATCGCCGAGCGCGCGCAATGGGAGCAGATGGTCGACATGCTCATGATGGTGTTGGTGGCGCTGCTCGCCGTGGCCGTGTTCATCGCACTGGTGGGCGTGGCCAACACGCTCTCCCTGTCGGTGATCGAACGCACCCGTGAATCGGCCACATTGCGGGCCATCGGCATGACCCGCGGTCAGCTTCGCGGCTCGCTGGCGGTAGAGGCGCTGCTGATCTCCCTGGGGTCCGGTGTGGTCGGCGTCATACTCGGTACGGTGTTCGGCTGGGTGGGAGCCACCGTCGTATTCTCCGATTTCGGTGCCGTGCAGTATCCCGTCGAATGGGAGACCGTCGTTGCGGTACTGATCGTGTCCGCCGTGGCCGCGCTCATCGCCAGCATCGTTCCCGCGCGACGAGCCGTCCGCACGCCGCCGGTCGCCGCGCTCGCCGAAGCCTGACCGGACGACGAACAGATGAAACCGTCACCGAACTGTTCCCGAACATCTACGCGATGGTGAGCTTCCGTTCAGGTTCGCCATTCATACTCGGAGACAACGGTTAAGAGAAGAACCGAAACACCAAAGTGGTGCCCGCACGACGCATCTACGGATGCGAAACGGCGGGCATCGTCAATTGTGTCACTGTTGTGCCTCGTATGCGTCGCATGACCGCAATGATCACACCAGGTGGTTTTCATAGGCGAACACCACGGCCTGAACACGGTCACGGGCGTTGATCTTCGCAAGAATATGCGCCACATGCGTCTTGACGGTGGACAGACTGACAAACAGCTTGTCGGCGATCTCCTGATTGCTCAATCCATGCGCGATCTCGATCAGCACCTCGCGTTCACGATCCGTCAGCAGATCAAGCTCCGGATCGGTGTACACCGCGGCCTGAACGGGGAAGGGATGCTGCGCGGCGGCATTCCCCGCCTGACTCATCTTCTCGATCAGACGTTTGGTGGCCGAAGGCGCGATGATCGCATTGCCCTGATACACCGTACGGATCGAACTGAGCAGCGACTCGGGCTCGGCATCCTTGAGCAGAAATCCCGACGCCCCGGCGTTGATCGCCGCCATCACATACTCATCCAGATCAAACGTCGTGAGAATGATCACGCGGGTCAGCGGCGCGTTTGCCCCGCCACAGTGCTCGGTGATCAGGCGAGTGGCCTCGATGCCATCCATACCGGGCATACGCACGTCCATCAGCACCACATCGGGATGCAGTCGACGCACCAGCTCCACGGCCTGTGCCCCATCGCCGGCCTGTCCGACCACATCAAGATCCTTCTGCGAGCCGATCACCATGGCGAATCCGGCTCGGACCAACTCCTGATCATCGGCGATCACCACACGAATGGGGGATGAGGGCTCCGCGTCCGCGGATTCGATGGCCCCGGTCATATTCACGTCAGTCACGGACACTCCTTCTTCGTTCACTGCTTCAACTCTAGCTGCTCGTCAAGTGAAACCGCCGGAACCAGACGCATCTGGTCCTTCCGGGGCGTCTCATCGCTGAACCCGGTCTCACGCAGCACGCCCAGCAGCTGCCGCATGCGCTTCAGTGCGGCACGCCCCTCCGTGGCAATGCCTTCGAATGCGGCGGCGATCGAATCGGCGTCCGCGTTGCCCGAATCGATCGTCCGCAATCCCGCATCGGTCTTGCCGATCACCCCCAGCAGCGTGTCGGTCACATCGGTCTGGATGTTCGCGCTGATCCGATCGCGCTCCATATTCGCAGCCAGGATCTTCTGCTTGCGTTCCTCGGCACGCAGCGCCTCCTCGCGAGCCTGCAACACCAGCAAGTTCGATCCGCGCGAGCGCGACCACATGCCTGCGGCCATGGCACCCATCAGGGTGATGAACGTGGCGACCGTGTATATGGCCACCGCCCACAACACCGACGGCAGGGACATCGTCGACGGTTCGATGAACCCAGCCGGCCATTCTCCTGCCAGCATCGTGATAGCCCGGAAGATCGTGTTTATCCCGTACGCCACCGACACCATCACCTTGACCGCGAACAGCACCGAACCGATGCCGATCGTCGGAATCACCCAACGTCTGGCCGTCCGAGGCCCGTACAACGTCACCGAATACACGGAATACACCGACACCAGCCCCGCCACGGTGATCCATGGCAAGAACAGGAGCTGCAGTATGGTCAACACCGCGAATACGGCTGCACTCGCCTGCGGGAACCGTCGACGCCAGATCAACGGCACTGTCACGATGATATTCGACCACGACCAGCCCAGCAGAGCTGGGGAACCGTAATAGACCGCGATGCTCCCGTCCGTAGACGAGGAGGCCTCATTGGTCGGCGCGCCGAACAGCACGAGAATCAGCACCACATACAGGGTGTCCATGATCAGATAATGACGCTCCGTCCACTGGGAGAGCCGCTCGATCACATTGAGTCGGGAGCGCTCCGGTGAGTCCGGCAACGCCCCCAATTGCTTCACTGAACGTATGAACGAGCGATGATGCTCGAGCAGCGCCTGCTTCAAGCCGCTGGCGATCCCGGTGGAATCGTCGTTCTGATTCGATTGGCCCGTTACCGACGTCGACACGGGTTCCGTTGTGGGAGCGGGACTCGACGAAACAGATTCCTGTCCATCAGTCGGCGTGGGCACGGCCCCGACCGCCGACTGCACCGACGATGTTGACTGCGTTATCGGCATCGACTGCGCCGACGATGCCGGCACCCCCGATCGGTCTCCGCCAGGGAAGGGGATGAACGTGGTCACCTCGAAGCCGCCGCCAAGACGCGGTCCGGCAGAGCACGAGCCACCCAATGAGTCGAGCCGCTCCCTCATGCCGATCAGACCATAGCCCGGTTTGTGCCCATCATCGGCGGACGTAAGCCCCCGGCCATCATCAGACACGCGGATCATCAATCCATCCTCGGACCAGCGTTCCTCCACGGACACGTGCACATTCGTTCCCGCATATTTGCGGACATTGGTCAGCGCCTCCTGCACCACGCGATATGCGGTGCTCGCGGCCAGCGTACTCAGCCTGTCCGGATTCGGAGTGCCAAGAACCGTATGGGTGATGCGCACGTCCGTCGACGCCGCGTCCGCCTGCCGCACCAGACCGGCGATATCGGCATAGCCTGGTGCGTGGGCGAACGAATTCGTGTCGGTTCCGTCGTCTCCTCCGATGGGGGAAATGGATGAAATGGGGGAGACAACGTCACCGGTGTGCGCTCCGAAAATGCCGAGCAGTCGTTTCATATCGCCCAATGCACGCACGCTCTCATGCCGGATCGTCTCCATGGTGGATCGTGCGAGCACGGGATCGTTCGCCCCGGCGAACCGACCGCCGTCCGCCTGCACGATGATGATCGACAGCGTATGGGCCACCACGTCATGCATGTCCCGCGCAATGCGGGCACGCTCGGCGAGCGCGGCGATATGCGCCTCCTCCTCGCGCCTCGACTCCAACGCGGCATTACGCTCCTGCATCATGCGCACCGTCTGCGTCTTCGCCCGCTGCCAGTAGCCCATCACGATCACCGCGGCGAGCGGTGCCGCGATCATCATCAACGTCAGCAGAAAATCCGTCCGAAGCGTCTGATTGCAGAAGTCGAGATCCATCACTCCCGACGCCACACAGTCATAGAACCCGATCTCATGCCGTTCGCTCACCGGTATCGTCAATGGTCCGAAATCCTGCACACCGGCGTTGACGCCCGCCGCAACCAGAGTCATCCCCGCCGCGATGACGATGAACGCTCGGATTGCGTCGCGTTCGCCATACACGATCACCGTGTAGACGTGAATGAGCGCGAAGCAGTTGCTGAACACCAAGGCAGGCCCGAACACCAGCTGTATCAGGCAGAGCAGTACGAACGCGATGGCACTGGCCCGGGGCAGCCGCCGTCGGAGCGCCAACGGCAGACAGTACATCCATGTCCAGAACTGCAACACTGCATTGTTATCCGCGTAATGGAAGAGCAGTCCATCCTGTAACGAGCCGTAGCCCGTGATGGCTGTGCACAGCGATGTCAGTACCAGTGCGAGCAGCGTGTCGGGAATGAGTACGAGATTGCCCTGACCCGTCGTCATGATGCGGCGGATCGTTCCCCTGCCTTTGAAAATCTCCATTGGTTTCACAATAGTCCCGTGATTTCCCGACGGCCATCATGCCAGAGGACGACGGCCGATACATGGGTGTGCGAGTATGGGCATGGACGGAACAGGCAAGGACAGGCAAGGAGATGCGTGATGACGTTGCTGGCCAAATATCATGTACCGGGACTGGTGGTGGAGGATCATGCCATCGAAGTACCCCTCGACTGGCATGGACGGGATCCGATGGATGTCGTCCGATCCGGATTCGGCGAGACGGATGATGGCGGTGAAACGATCGGCTTGTTCTACCGGGTGCTGTGCGCTCCGGAGCATGTGCATGATGATCTTCCGTTGCTGGTCTTTCTGCAGGGAGGCCCCGGCGGACAGTGCCCGCGGCCACTCGGGCCGGACGATGACGGATGGATCGCCGAGGCGATACGGCACTTCCGTGTGATCCTGCCGGATCAGCGTGGCACCGGACGCTCCTCACGTGTGGAGCCCAGGTCGATCGATGGGATGAGCGCACGTCAGGCGGCTGACTATCTCAAACGATTCCTTGCGGATTCCATCGTCCGTGATTTCGAATATCTTCGGCTCACCGAGTTCCGCGGACAGCGTTGGGTGAGTCTGGGACAGAGCTATGGCGGATTCCTGACACTCACGTATCTGTCGCTGTTTCCGCGCGCGTTGGCGGCCTCGTTCACCACGGGTGGCATTCCGCATGTGCCTGCCAGTGCCGACGAGGTGTATGCGCATACGTTCCCGCGTATGATGCGCAAGACGCGACAGTATTACGAACGGTATCCGCAGGATCGTGCGCGTGTGGCCGCAGTGGCGGATCTGCTTGC
This sequence comes from Bifidobacterium sp. UTCIF-39, assembly GCF_006408715.1. Lineage (NCBI taxonomy): Bacteria > Bacillati > Actinomycetota > Actinomycetes > Bifidobacteriales > Bifidobacteriaceae > Bifidobacterium > Bifidobacterium sp. UTCIF-39. The sequence continues at coordinate 111,838 of NZ_JEOG01000005.1, forward strand.
CGGGGGAGAGGTGCGGTTGCCGAATGGCGATCCGTTCTCCGTACGTCGATTGCAGATGCTCGGCTCGGATTTCGGCATGAAACCCAGTTTTGAACGATTGCATTGGCTGATCGATCAGGCGTTCGTGGATGGTGCCTTCGGGGCCGACGAACACTCCGGCAAGATCCGTGAATCGGCGAATCTGTCGTCGGGATTCGCGATGGAGGTTCTGGCACGCACCGCGTCGTATGGTCGACCGCTCTACTGGCCGTTGCAGGAGTTCATCTACGCCGACGGCGAGCTGGAGAAGCCCATCCGGTGGGCGGCGTGGTCCGAACTGCAGCGGCATCCCGAATTCGCCGTGGATGCACGTCCGCTCATGTTCACCGGCGAGGCGGCATTGCCGTGGATGTTCGAGGAGGACAGTGCATTGGTGCCGCTCCGTCCGGCGGTGGATGTGCTGATGCAGGACACGCATTTCGGTCGCATCTATGATGCTGACCAACTGGCTCGCAACGAGGTGCCGTTGCAGGCCGCCGTCTACTTCGACGACATGTACGTGGATTCCGGCATGCAGTTGGATACGCTCTCGCGCATCGGCAATGCGCACGCCTGGGTGACGAACGAGTTCGAGCACGATGGCGTGCATCATGGCACGACCGTGTTCCGTCACCTGTATGAGGAGGCGCTGTATCGCGGGGATCTGGACTCGCTGCTGTAGCAACGGGGATCGGAGGACGGGTTTGCTGACGGAAAACGGCTGGTGCGAAGCACGATGCTTCACACCAGCCGTCTGGTTTTCTCACATCGTCGGCCGAAGCCGAACGTCTATATGGCGAGACCGTGGGATACGGTCATCGTCGCGAGAGCATGATCACTTGGTGATGATGACGTCCTCGGGCTTGATGTCGTCGGTGAACGACGGGGCGAGCTCGGTCTGGTAGGCCTGCTCGAAGAATCCGTCGTCGGTGAGGGTCTTGATCTCCGAGTTGACCCACTTGAGCAGGTCGGCGTTGCCCTTCTTCACGGCCGGGGCGATGGTGGATTCCTCGCCGAGGGTCTTGACGCCCACGGTGTATCCCGGGTTCTCCTTGGCCCACGCGTACAGATAGGTGTTGTCGTCGGCCAGAGCGTCGACACGGCCGTCCTTGAATGCCTGGAACTGCTGGGTCTTGGAATCGTACTTCTGCAGGGTCACGTCAGGGTAGTTCTGGGTGAAGTACGTTTCGGCGGTGGTGCCCTTGGTCACGGCCAGAGTCTTGCCCTTGAGCTGGTCGGCGTCGGTGATCTTGGCGGAATCGGGGGAGACCACGCCGATCGACACCTTCATGTACGGGCTGGCGAAGTCGACGACCTGCTTGCGCTCATCGGTCACGGTGAAGTTGGCGAGCACCAGATCCACCTTGTCGGACTTCAGGGCGTCCACTCGGCCATCGGCGTTGACCTGCACCCAGTCGACCTTCACGCCCAGATCCTCGGCCAGCTTGTTGCCCAGAGCCACGTCGTAGCCGGCACGGGTGCCGTCGTTCTTCACGTAGCCGTACGGCGGCAGATCGCCGAAGGTGGCGATGCGGATCTTGCCCGCCTTCTTGATCTGCTCAACGGTCTGACCCTGCTGGCTGGAGGCCGAGGAGTCGCTGCTGCCGGAGCTGGACGAACCGCATGCGGCGAGCGAGATCAGCGCGGCACCGGCCACCAGACCGGCGATGATCTTCTTGAGTTTCTTCATGATTCCTCCCTTGTGGATTCCTCTCATTTGCCAATATGCAAAAAAATGGTGTCGGATGATCGATGACTTGCGTCGATCATTGCAATGTCAGGCTTCCTCGTCATCCGTGATCGGCGACATGCTGTCCAGGAAGCTGCGGGCGCGATCGGTCGCCGGATGCGTGAAGAAGTCCTCACCGGACTGGCGTTCCAGAATCACGCCGTTCTCCAGGAACAGCACAGTGTCGGCCACGCGGCGGGCGAACTCCATCTCGTGCGTCACCACGATCATGGTCATGTGCTCCTTGGCCAGTCGCAGCATGAGCTCGAGCACCTCGCGCACCATCTCCGGATCGAGCGAGGCGGTCACCTCGTCGAACAGCATGAGCTCGGGGTTCATGGTCAGTGCGCGCACGATGGCGATGCGCTGCTTCTGTCCGCCGGACAGCTCACGAGGATAGGCGTTGCGATATTCGCTCAGCTGCACGTCCGCCAGAAGGCGGTCCATCTGCGGTTCCACCTCGGATTTGTCGCGCTTCTGCACCTTGGTGGGGCCGAGCAGGATGTTCTGCGCCACGGTAAGGTTGGGGAACAGGTCGTAGCTCTGGAACACCATGCCGATCTCGGTGCGCAGTTTGCGCCATTCCTTTTCGGTGCCGCTTACCGGCCTGCCCTTGAACTCGATCGTGCCTCCCTGAATGGTCTCCAGACCGTTGAGGCATCGGATGAGCGTGGACTTGCCGGAGCCGGAGGGGCCCAGCAGCACGAATACCTTGCCGCGCGGCACGTCGAAGCTGATGTCCTTGAGCACCTCGTGATCGCCGTAGGCCTTGCGCAGATGCTTGACCGACAGCAGCGGGGTCTCGGTGGCGGCGTTGCTGTTCGCCGCGGTTGCGGGATTCTCGTTTTCAGCCATTGTTACGCTCCTTGGCGCGCTTCTCTAGGGCCTGGGCAATACGAGCCAGAGGCCAGCACACGATGAAATACAGCAGGAACACGAATCCGTACACCCAGAACGCGGAGTCGGGGTGGCTCATGCGATTCGCCTCCATGATCTGCTGTCCGACAGTGATCACGTCGATCACGCTGATCAGCAGCAGCAGGGACGTAGTCATGATCACGCGGGCCGCCAGATTGATGGTCGCCGGAATCATGAGGTTGACCGACTGGGGAAGACGGACGTACCACAGCAGCTGCAGTCCGTTCATGCCCAGCGCCTTGCCGGCGTCCACCTGATGCTTGGGTACGGAGATCAGGGCGCCGCGCACGACGTCGCTGATCTCGGCCGCCACCCACAGGCCGAACGCCACCACGGCGATGGTCTCACCGTCCACCTGCACGCCCATCTCGCGGGGGAGGATGTAGTAGAAGAGGAACAGGATCACCAGTGTGGGGATGATGCGGAAGAACTCCAGATAGAGGCGCAGAACCGCGCGCAGAATCGGATTGTGCATGATGCGCAACGCGCCAAGCACGACTCCCAGCGGGATGCCGAAGATCAGTGCAAGTCCCGCCACGCTGACCGACGTCCACAATCCGCCGAGCAGACGGGTGAAGTTGTCTCCCGTGAAGATGACCGTCCAGCCGGGTTGCGCCGCAAGGATGAGGGCCTGATCAATCGCCGAAGGTGCCACGACGGACCCTCCTTTCCAGAAGCGTGAGGATGATGGACATCGGGATGAGGATGATCGCATAGGCGATCACCAGCACGAGCAGGTACTCGTCGGTGCGGTAGTACATGCCGATCAGGTCTCGTGCCGTATTGGTCAGTTCGGGCACGGCGATCACCGTGAACACTGAGGTCTCCTTGACCAGGAAGATCGCGTTGGCGGCCATTGCGGGCACGCTGCGCACCAGTCCCTGGGGGAGGATGACATGCCGGATCATCTGCAACGGCGACAGGCCGAGCGCTTTGGCCGACTCGATCTGGATCTTCGGAATGCCGCCGAATCCGCCGCGGAATGCGCCGGACATGTAGGCGGCTCCAAGCAGGGACGAGCCGAGGATTGCGCAGGTCTCCGCGCTCAGCTTGAGGCCGATGGACGGTAGACCGTAGTAAAGGAAGAACAGCTGGATGAGCAGCGGGGTGTTGCGTAGCAGCTCTTCGAACGTTGCGCAGATCTGCGAGACCACGGGGATGCGGCTATCGCGGGCGATCGCCACCACAAGCCCGAGCAGGGTGGCGAGAATCACGGCGATGGCGGATAGTCTCAGCGTGAGGATGAACGCCTTTTCGAACAGGGGCAGGCTTTGCTGGATGACTTCCCAGCTCATTGCGTGCCTCCTCTCTTATATGGCGTATGTGGAATCGACAATGGTGTCATGGTTTTCTCTTGGAAACGTCTGTGAATACAATACGGGGTTTTCGCCGTCCCACCGGACGCCCATAGGCTCGCCCAATGGGTTTTTGAGGGGTGGAACAAGGGGGACGACGGGTGGCGAGATCATGAAGACCGATGGTTGTCGTTGATCTCAATACGCCGGCATTCGTTGCAAGAAGTGGCGTTTCGACGTGCGGAACATGTCTCGACGAGACGTCCGTGGCATGGAGGATCCTCCAGTCGTTATGAATGATGGTTATGGCGTGCTATCAGCAAATCAATAATAGCTATAACCAAACTTTGGTGTGTCGCGATTGTCTGAACCAAATCAGTTGGGATATTGGGGGCGACGGTCGTCCGGGTGACGGGAAAGTCGCGTCACTGAATGCCGACCATCGGTGTTCTCCGGGCTTCTGCGATATCTCACCGATGTCTGCATTCGCCTTAGACTGGAAGTCATGTCTCTTACTATTGGAATCGTCGGACTGCCCAACGTCGGCAAGTCCACCATGTTCAACGCGCTGACCCGCAACAACGTGCTGGCCGAGAACTACCCGTTCGCCACCATCGAGCCGAACACGGGCGTCGTGCCGCTGCCGGACAAGCGCCTCCCCGTGCTTGCCAAGCTGGTGAACACCGAGAAGATCGTCCCCGCCACCGTCACGTTCGTCGACATCGCCGGCATCGTCAAGGGCGCGTCCGAGGGTGAAGGCCTTGGCAACAAGTTCCTCGCCAACATCCGTGAGGCCGACGCGATCTGCGAGGTCGTGCGCGCCTTCGAGGACGACGACATCGTGCACGTCAACGGCAAGGTCGATCCCGCCGACGACATCGACACCATCAACACCGAGCTGATCCTCGCCGATCTGCAGACCATCGAGAATGCGCTGCCCAAGCTGGAGAAGGATCTGCGCGGCAAGAAGATCGAGCCCGAGTACTTCGAGGCAGTCAAGCAGGCCAAGATCATCCTCGAATCCGGCGAAACCCTTGACAAGGCCGCCCGTGAGGGTCGCTTCGACAAAGACAGCGTCTACGATCTGCACCTGATGACCGCCAAGCCGTTCATCTACGTGTTCAATGTGGATGACGACGAGCTGCAGAACAAGGATCTGCAGTCCAGGCTGGCCGCGTCCGTGGCGCCCGCCCCGGCCGTGTTCCTCAACGCCCAGTTCGAAGCCGACCTCACCGAGCTCGATGAGGCCGACGCGCGTGAGATGCTGCAGGACGCCGGCCTTGAGGAGTCCGGTCTGGACCAGCTGGCCCGCGTGGGCTTCGACATCCTCGGCCTGCAGACCTTCCTCACCGCCGGCGTCAAGGAGGTGCGCGCCTGGCAGATCCACAAGGGCTTCACCGCCCCGCAGGCCGCCGGCGTGATCCACACCGACTTCGAAAAGGGCTTCATCAAGGCCGACATCGTCTCCTACGACGACTTCGTGGCAGCGAACGGTTCCATGGCCGAGATCAAGGAACAGGGCAAGCTCCGTCAGGAGGGCCGCGACTACGTGATGCAGGACGGCGACATCGTCGAGTTCAAGTTCAACGTGTCCAAGTGATCGCCGGGTAGGGTTAAAGGCCTTGGAATCCATTGACGGTTCCAAGGCCTTTTCCGCTCATATGGGGTTATGGTCGTTGGCGATTGTAATGTCGATCGGCATACGTTCGCGGCTACGTTATCCGGTGATGCCCTGCGCATGGTTATGCGCGGTCATTGCCTTGGAGAATATACTTGAGACAGAAGCCGCGCTCATATGGGATGATGGATCGGAGGGACTGGAATGCCGGAGTTGAGTCGGTTCTTTGGCATCATCATTCGCATGATGTGTCAGGACGAGAGTGAGCATCATAAGCCGCATGTCCATGTGTACTACGGTGATTTCAAAGCCTCTGTCGGTATTGACGGCGAACTGTTGGCAGGATCGTTGCCGGCGAAATAATACAAGCTGGTGGCCGCGTGGCTCGTGCTGCACGAGGACGAGCTGTACAAGGCATGGAATGAGGCCGTATCCGGGCGTCCGTTCGACCGTATTAAGCCACTGTCGTAGAGAAAGGAAACCGACGTGTTCGAGATGAATGGCATCCTGTATGCGGATGAACCCTCTCGGGAACTGGAGGTCCGCTCAGCCCGTATCACTGATGATCACATCATGCTGGTGACGTTCTCCACCGGCGAGACACGGTTATGCGATTTCACTGAAATGTTTGACGATGTCCCCGCGTTCTCTCCATTGCATGATGAGAAGATATTCGAGGATTTCCGCATCGACCATGGCGTTCTGACGTGGCAGGACGGCGACATCGACATCTCGCCCACGTATCTGTACAACCATTCATACAAATACGCCATTCGAGGTGAACTGGTCTCGCTTTGATGCCATATGACGGCATCGTCGAGTGCAAGTTCAACGTCTCCAAGTGAGTAGCCTTTCGTTAGAACGGCGGAATCCAGTGTTTCCAGTTTGAGAAGGCTGCGGATTCCGTCGTTTTGCCGGGATATATCAGCCTGCAACGAACAAGGTCACAGAATATGGCAGCTGTCGATTGCAAGCGCTGTCATTCGGCGTTATCCTGTGCTGGTCACAGTCCGTACACTCATGTCGAGAGAGCAGCGAGAGAACAGGAAGACCAGTGAAAAAGAGCCTCTTAGCCATTGCCGCCGGAGCGTTTGTGCTTGGTGCCGCCGAATTCGTGATGATGGGCATCCTGCCCGAGGCGGCCGCCGCCACGCACGTTTCCATTCCGACCGCCGGACACTTCATCTCCGCATATGCGATCGGCGTGTGCGTGGGCGTCACCATGCTTGTCTTCGGCAGGAAGACCAGTCCGAAGCATCTGGTGATCCTGTTCATGATCCTCGCACTGATCGGCAACGCGATGAGCGCCGTCGCGCCGAACGCCACGGTGCTCGTCATCGCCCGATTCATCGCCGGACTGCCGCATGGCGCGTTCTTCGGCACAGGAACCGTCATCGCCAGGGCGCTCGCCGACAAGGGTAAGGAAGGCAAGGCCGTGTCCGTGATGGTCACAGGCCAGACCATCGCCAACATGTTCGGTGTTCCCGCCGGCACGCTGCTGGCCGAATACGTGGACTGGCGTCTCGCCTTCGTGATCCTGGCCATTGGTGCCGGACTCACCATCGTATTGACGCTGGCATGGATGCCGCTCATCGCCGCAGTACCGGACGCCGGTCTGGCAGGACAGTTCCGCTTCCTCTCCAAGCCCGGTCCGTGGCTGGTGCTGGGTGCCGTGTTCGTAGGCAATTCCGGCGTGTTCTGCTGGTGGAGCTACGTGTCCCCGTGGCTGCAGAAGACCGGAGGCTATGACTCGCGGTTCGTGCCGTTGCTTATGATGCTCGCCGGATTCGGCATGGTGGTCGGCGGTCTTGCCGGCGGACATTTCGCCGACCGGTGGCTTCGCGCGGTGACCGCCGCGGTAGGTCAGTCGATCTCCGCAGCCGGTCTGCTTATGGTGTTCCTTGTCCCGGGCAATCTTGTGACCTGCGCGCTGCTTACCTTCTGTATCGCCTTCGGCCTATTCTTCATCAACGGTCCGCAGATGCTGCTCATGGCCGAGGCGGGCAAGGGCGGCGGCGAGCTGATCGGCGGAGCCGCGGTGCAGATCGCCTTCAACGGCGGCAATGCCGTCGGCTCACTGGTCGGTGGCATGGCGCTGAACGCCGCCGGCATGAACTACCACATCACCGGTCTTGCCGGATTGCCGTTCACCTTGGGCGCGGTGCTGCTGCTCGGCATATTCGCCATGCGCTTCGAGCGCAGAAAGCCCGTGGAGCTGAAAGCCGTCAACTAAGCGTTTCTCGGCCGCTGGTTTGCGTTCGCACGGACGGCCCGTGGCAGACTGCGGCCAGATTACGAATATCCGCCGGCGTAGTGCGGCAACAGCCGCGGTGGATCGACGCCCCGGCATCAATCCACCGCGGTGCAAGTTGGGCAAGGCTCAGACCACTGGGATTCGGCGTCCACGTCTTGGTGCCGGGATGATAGATGTCGCCGTTGTTCGGATAGACAATGATCGGCTTGCTCGTGGCGGAGCGAATGCATCCGATCGCATCGCCAACCAATTCCAGCGGCACGCAGTTGACGCCGATCGCGCTGATGCCGGGAACACGGTCAAGCGCGGCGGTGGCCTCATCAAGCGCTGTGCCGTCACACAAATGTCCCGCATCCCGCAGACTGAACGACATCCACGCTTCCATGTCGGAGAATTCGTCGTTTAGCAATCCGACCAGGGCCTGTACCTCCGCCATGTTCGGCATGGTTTCGAAGGCAAAGAGATCTACGCCGGCGTCGGCGAGAACGCGCATGCGCTCGCGGTGGAAGTCACGGTATTCCGCATCGGTGAGCGAATACCCGCCCGTATATTCACTGCCGTCCGCAAGAAACGCCCCGTACGGGCCCACGCTTCCGGCGACAAGCAACGGTCGGGAGCGGCGATCATCGGACGTGTTCTCCATGGCTGGCGCAGGAACGGACGAGCGATAGTCATCTCGTGCCGCAACCGCCTCGTCCACCGCGACGGTGATCAGTCGTCGTGCCTCATCGTCAGTCAGACCGATCCGTTCAAACCCGGGAATATTCGCCTGATAGGTATTCGTGATGGCGATGTTCGCCCCGGCCTCGAAATAGCTCCGGTGCACGTCATGCACCGCCTGCGGGTCACGGATCAACGCCATCGCCGACCACAGTGCGTTCGCCATATCGACCCCACGCTTCTCCAGTTCGGTGGCCATGGCCCCGTCCACGAGCAAAGGAGATTGCGCGGCCAATGCCGTGCCAAGTATGCCGTTCATGATTCCGTCCCGTGCCTTCTTGTGATGGGATATTGTGGTTGCCCTCCACAGTAGCGGCGGATGGCCCGTATTCCGGTATTGCGCTGTATTATGCCATGTCTGCCGGTTCGGCAGATCGTTTACCATGGTGTGCGACGAAGCGAGACGTGGGCGACGTGTCGCCGCGAAGGATGGAGGTCGATCATGGCAGAGTCGAATACGAATAATCCCAACATGGGCGAGACCGCAAACAACGGCCAGAGCACCCAGAACATTCAGGGCAACCGCGGCAAGTACCATCTGCCCGCAGGCTATGAGCATTGCGCGAAGCTGCGTCCCGTCGCCGAGGCGGCCACGGCGCTCGACCGGGTCAAGGCCATCGTCGACATCCTGTACTCGCCGGGTGGCTGTCCGTGGGATGGCAAGCAGACGAACCGGAGCCTCCTCAAGCATCTGCTCGAGGAGACCTATGAGTACATCGACGCCGTGGAAACGAACGATCGTGACAACATGCGCGAGGAACTCGGCGACGTGCTGCTCCAGTCCGTGTTCCAGGCACGCGTATGCGAGACCGATGCCAAGGATCCATTCGATATCGACGAGGTGGCTGACCGACTGGTGGCCAAGCTCATCACCCGCCATCCGCACGTGTTTGTGCCGGACGATGGCAACGATGACGACGATGATGTGGCAAATGTGTCGAATGCCGACACGTCCGTCACCGGGGAGCGTGCCCCGGAGACCCCGGAGGAGACGCTGGCCCTCTGGGAGCGCGTCAAGCAGCGGGAGAAGCATCGCAAATCCGTGCTCGACGGCATCTCGCATACGCAGGGCGCGTTCCTGCGTGCCGCGAAGGTGGTTTCCCGTGTGTCCAAATCCCCGGATGCCGACGAACTGTTCAAGGCGTTCGAGCATGAGGAATGCATGCTTCCTGCGGCATCTGCGGTTTCCGGCACTGAGACCACACCACGTGACGGTGCCTCCGATGATGTTCGGTATGCCGATGAGATCCTTGATGTCATTCGTCGTGCGCAGAGTGCTGGAGTGGATGTGGAATCCGCATTGCGGAACCGATTGCGGATGGTGGAAGCCGAGATCGGCAAGCGAGAGGATGTGTTGCGTTCATCCCGTTCCTGACATTGATGCCGACGGTGGCCCGTATCCGTTACCATGTGTCATGAGGAGAACGGAAAGCAGGACGCTTGCGGGTGGGGCGGGCGAGCCATTTCCAGATATTCGGATACAAAAAAGGAGCCATCATATGCAGTCGACCATCGATCAGATTCTGTTATGGTATGGTGACTTGCCATCGGGTGTGCAGACCGGCATCACCGTCGTGGTGGGTGCCGTTGTGGCGATGATCGTGTTCAAGATCGTCATTCGTTTCCTGACCGGTATTCTTACCGCGGTCATCGCAGCCGCGCTTTCGTTCCTGCTCACTACCGTGCCGGGGCATGCATTACTGCAAACCGGCGTGGATCAGGTGAAGCAGCGTGTGGATACGTCAATCAGTGAACAACAGCGGGGCGATTTCATTGGAGGCGCATCATTCTTAGCGTTTTCTGAGCGTATTTAGCATAATCTTACTTACACTGGAACCGAGTGGTACTGGGGAGAGCGAATTATGCGGGTGTTTGATTTTGACGGCACGATCTACGACGGTGAAAGCCTGTTCGACCTGTATCTGTTCAGCGCCCGCTATGATCCCAAGGTGTTCCGCCATATCGCACCCGTATTGCGATACGCCATCAAATACAAGCTTGGTCGCGCCACTCTTGAACAGATGGAACGCGGCGTAGGCAAAGTCGCCAAAGGCTATCTCAAGGATCTAGCCGGCTCCCGGAGAATCGACGGCATTCGGATGAATCCGCTGCTGCACGCGGAAAATGCGGGCCTGGGGGACGATGTGCTGGCAAGTGACGCGTCCACGATCGAACGGGAGTCGCTTACCGGAGGGCTAAGGTCGCTGGTCAGTGCGTTCTGGGACCGCAACATGCATCGCATCAAGCCGTGGTATGTGCCTCGCCCGGATGACGTGATCCTCACCGCGTCGTTTGATGTGACCGTGGGGGAGGCCTGCCGTCGTCTGGGCGTTGGCCGTCTGATCGCGTCGACTATCAATCCCGCCACGCTGGAGGTTACCTACCTCAATTTCAATACGAACAAGCCGAAGCGTCTACGTGAAGTGCTGGGCGCGGATGCGGTAATCGACGAATTCTACACCGACAGCAAATTCGACCAGCCCATGATCGACATGGCCCGCAAGGGGTTCATGGTCAAGGGGAACCTGATCACTCGCGTCAAATAGCGACAAGCATCGTGGCCATGACAGCCATATCTCTATCCGAGGAATCCTGATCACAGATACGTACTCCAGCCGAGCTTGACGGCAAGCGTCACACTGGCGAGCACGGCTGCGGCGCGCATGATGTTCGCGGGAATGCGACGGGTGATCGGCGGGGCGATGTAGCTGCCGATGAAACATCCGGCGCACAGTGCGATCGCGAACGGCCAGTTGACCGAACCGCGCACGATGAACATCGCCGACGCGGTGATGTTCGCGCCGAATCCGATCACGGTCTTCAGTGCGTTGATCTCATGGAATCGTCCGATATGGCCCAGATCGAGCATCGCCAGGGCAAGCGTTCCAGCTCCCGCGCCGAAGTAGCCGCTGTAGATGCCGACGAAGCTTACGCCCAGCCACATCCACCGTGGATCCTTATGTACATCGTCCTTGGGCCTGTCCAACTCTCGTTGGGCGGATTCCCTCGCCTGCACGGACTGCGGACCAAGCGCGCGGCCTGCCGTGTCCCGGGCGTGTGCCCGTTCCTTCGGGTTGAGCGCGATGATCAGCGCACTGAACAGGATCAATGGCGGAACCAGATATTCGAACACGACCGCGGGAAGCTCGAGCAACAGCATTCCACCGGCCACGCCGCCGACGATGCCGATGCATGCGTAGATGATTACGCGCGTGCGATGACCATGCAGTTCCTTGCGTGCGGAAAGACAACCGCCAACGCCGGTTCCCACCACGCCCACGGTGTTCGTGGTGTTCGCCAGCACCGGAGGCACGCCGATGGCCAGCAGTGCCGGATAGGAGACCAGAGAGGACGCGCCCACCGCATAGCCGACGAATCCGGCCCCGGTGCCGGCGATGAGCACAAGCATCAGGGTGACGGCGGATGTTCCTGGGATGGTCATGACAGCCTCCAGCGCGATCTCACGGGTGTTAGGATTCCGTTAGGGTGCTTGCGAGCATACCCATGACGCCCACGGTGGCGATCGCTGATGATCAGAACGTGGACTGTTTTCGGACGGTCGGGACACGCATTCATCAAACGATTGACATCATGCGGTTTTGAGGCGGTACGATCGGATATGACAACCACTACGCGTCGGGTCGGATTACGGTCCTCCGGCGTTCTCACAACACGACGGGAGTCCCACTATGAGCACACAATCCGGCAGGAAACTCGCCATCGTCACCGGTAGCGCACTGGGTCTGGGCTACGAGCTGGCCCGGCAGTTGATCGACAAGGGCTGGTTCGTGGCTGGCATCGATTTCAACGAGGAGCGACAGATCGAATTATCCCGCCAGTTCCCGGCCGACACCTACCGAGGATTCGTGGGGGACGTGTCGGATGAGCTGTTTGTGAAGGCGTCCGTAGCGGAAATCGCGAAGATCGGTCACATCGATCTGCTGATCAACAACGCCGGTCAGCCCTCGTTCAAGAAGCCGACGGCGTATGAGGCCGCCGATGTGGACAAATGCCTCAAAGGTCTTAAGGGCATGATCCTGTGGAGCGTGGAGACCCTCAAGGCCACCGGCGAACAGGATCTCAAGATCGCCAACGTAATGAGCACCGCCGCGACGCGCGGCAACGCGAACGAATCCGTGTACTGCGCTACCAAGTGGGGGGAAAAGGGCTACACGCAAAGCCTTAAGGTGGCATACAAGGGATCCAGCGTGAAGGTCGTGGGCGTCTATCCCGGTGGAATCGACACGGACTTCTACCGGGACAGCCACGACTACGTTTCGCTGGAGAAGCAGCATTCGTTCATGAATGCCGCGGAACTGGCCGAAGTGATCCTGTTCAATCTTGTCAACGAGGCGAATCTGACCGTCTCCGACATTCTCATCGAACGCAATTACCGGTAATGACGACGACGGTTGCGGTGTCGGCTATCGTCGGGCGGCCTGTCGCCCAACCGGCCGCACCCGGCTGTCGATCACGCCCACGATCATGCCGATAAGCGCGGGACAGAGCCATCCGAACTGGGCGTCGGCAAAGGGCAGCAACGCCAGCATGGCGTCCAGCCATGGAAGCGAGCCGCCGAATACGGCGACCAGACTCGACACGCAGTGCAGCGCGGCGGCGATCCCCGTCAGCAGCACCGTCCAGAAATACACACGCGGGAACCGCGACGAGAACACACGATCGACCATCGACAGCGCCACCAGTACGATGGCGATCGGGTACAAGGCCGACAGCACCGGCACCGACACCTTGATGATCATGCTCAGACCGGCGTTCGACACCACGAAGCTGAACACCGTGAACACCGCGCCCCAACGGCGATAGTTCATGTGACGGCCGGCCACGACGGGGAAGTGGTTCTGGAAATACGTGCCGCAGGTGGAGATCAGACCGGTGCACACGTTGAGACAGGCGATGATGAACACCAGACCGACGAATGCGGTGCCGAACGGGCCGAACATGGCGGACGTCAGATTCGTCAGCACCGTCGCGCCCGTGTCATGCGAGGGATCGATCGAGGCAATCGATCCGGACACCGCACCCATATAGGCCAGTACGCCGTAGATCGCGATGAGCAGCAGACCGGTGCCCACGCCGGCGAGCGCGGTCTCGCGGCGCACCTGTGATTCGTCGTCCACGCCCATCGATCGCACGTTCGCCGAGATCACGATGCCGAAGTACAGGGCCGCGAGGAGATCCATCGTCTGGTATCCGTCGAGGAATCCGCGTGCCATCTGGCCGTTGGCGTAATCGCCCATGGGGGCGGCGAATCCGCCCGGATGACGTATCACGCAGAAGACGAACAGGATCGCGATCAGGATGAGCAGCAGCGGACCCATGAACTTGCCCAGTGTCTTCGACAGTTTCTCCGGATGCTGGGAAAGCAGGTACGACACCGCGAAGAACACCAGAGAATACACGAACTGCGTGAGACCGGTCGGCAGCGCGGTCGTGAACGGCACGATCGCCATTTCGAATGATGTGGTCGCCGTGCGGGGGATCGCGAAGCACGGTCCGATGGTCAGGATGATCGCCAGGCCCAGAATGAGTGCGAATCGGTTCGACACGCGGTTCGCCAGTCGTTCGAATCCGCCGGCGAACGACACCGCCACCACGCCGAGGATGGGCAGACCCACCGCCGACACGATGAATCCGATCGAGGCGAACACCGTGCGTTCCCCGGCCTGTGCTCCCACGAACGGGGGAAATATCAGGTTGCCGGCACCGAAGAACATGGAGAAGAACGTGAACGTGGCCAGTATGCGGTTGCGCCCGTTCAATGCCGTGGCTCCCGTTGTCGCGTTCCGCGTGTCCGTCATGAGGACGATCCTCCCGTGGTGGTTGAGTGGTTTCGAAAAAATACTCAACGCATTGTGATGGAATCGTCCCGATTCGTCAAATCGGCAGGGTCATTCGGCGATGATGACGTCGTCGGTCGGCGGGTCCAGATCGATCACGTCGTCGCACCAGTCGGCGGCCAGTTCCTCGTCATGCGTGACGACGACCACGATCCTGCCATCGCGTTTCAGCCGTTGCAGCAGCAGTCCCACTTGGCGCATGTGGAATCGGTCGAGTCCGCTGGTCGGTTCGTCGAGCACGATCAGATCCTTGCCGCACATGAGTGCCGATGCGATGGCCGTGCGTTGCTTTTCCCCGCCCGATAGGCTCATTGGATGCCGCTCGGCGATGGCGTCGAGATCCAGATCGTGCAGGATACGATCGCAACGCTTGCGCGCCGTGGCGTCGTCACTGGCCGTCTCGGCGAAACCGAGCATGACTTCCTCCCGTACACTGTCGGCGAACAGCTGATAGTTCACATCCTGCATCACCAGAAACGCCTTGGCCGTCAGCGTGTGCGCCTTCACCGGTTTCCCGTTCCACAGGATGCTGCCGCCGATCGGACGGAGCAGACCGCACAGGGTACGTACCAGCGTGCTTTTTCCGGTGCCGTTGGCGCCCATCAGCGCCGTAACCCGTCCGGCTCGCAGCGCCAGATCGGGGACGTCACGAAGGAATTCGCCGCGTGACGAGCGACGGTTGGTGCGGACAAGCGTCCCGAGCCCGCGTCTCCTGCCGTACCCGATGCGCAGCATGCGTGTGCGCAGGACGGGGGTGGTGCCGGCGCCCTCCGCTTCGGGGTCTTCGGTGCCATCACCCATGCCGTTGCCGGTGCCCTCCAACCGCGTTTGTGGTCGTTGACGCTTCGCCTCCACGATGGTCCGGTATCGGCACAGATCCAAGGCGCGCAGGCCCATGCTGGCGATCGTCTCTGGTGAAAGTGCAAGGAAGTCGTGTGCGGGATAGTCGCCGATCACACGTCCCTGTTCGAATACGACGAATCGATCGGCGATATCGCGACACCATGCCAGACGGTGTTCGGCGATCAGTACGGTCGTGCCGGACCGCTTGAGTCGTGCGATCATGTCATGCAGTTCGTCGATCGAGCGGGCGTCGAGATTACTGGTCGGCTCATCCAGCACCATGACCGGTGGATGCAGCATCGTGGCGACCGCCACGGCAAGACGCTGTTTCTGCCCGCCGGACAGACGGAACACACTGCGGTTGAGCAGTTGTTCGATGCCGAACCGGTGCACCGTGTCGGCCATGCGACGCCGGATCTCATCGGAGGGCATGCCCATGTTCTCGCACGGGAATGCAAGCTCCGACGTGGCATCGGCGTTGAAGTACTGGGTCTTGGGGTTTTGGAACACGCTGCCGACCAGCGGCGTGAACGCGTCGATCGGAGCACCCGCGCCCAATCCCGCCGTATGATGTTCGCCGGTCAGTGATCCCGAGAAGAACGTGGGGATCAGTCCGTTGACCAGACGGGTGTAGGAGGTCTTTCCGCAGCCGCTGCGACCGCACAGCATTACGCATTCGCCGGGGGAGACGTGCAGTGAGACGTCGTGCAGGGCGTTGCTGGCTGCGACTGTGTCAGCGGTGCTTGCACCACCATAACGGAAGGTGACATGTTCGGTTTCGATGATGCCGTCGGTCATAGTACTCCTGCGATGTCAAGCGCGACCGGCGCGGCGCATACGGCCATGGCAAGCCAGTCGACCGGTCTCATGCGGATTTCGGTCAGCGACGTATGGGTTCCGGAACGTCCCAGCCCCTTGGTCAGTGCGGCGACGGACAGGTCCTGGGTCACATTGTTCGCGTTCATGAGCAGCGGAACGAGCACATACTCCAACGACTGCATCGGATGACGGACGAGCGCGAACCTGCCGACGGCAATGCCCCGCAATGCCATGGCGGCGCGGATCTGCCGATAGTCCTGGAGGATCGTGGGAAAGAAGCGGATCACCACCATGCACGGGATCACGATCGCCTCCGGCACGTGCATGCGTCGCATCGCGCACACGAACTCGCTGGCGCGCGTGGTGGCGAACGCATACGCGCCGGTGATGAAGCACGGCATCATCATCCGCAATCCCACCGCCACCAGTGCCAGACCATGCAGCCAGGGATTCGTCGAATCAGCCGGCACCAGATAGCTGACGGCCACCAGCATCGCGTAGAAGAGTCCAAGCCGTAGCGTCATGCGCCATCGCCCGGCGGCCAGCATGGGCATCAGCACCAATGCCACCAGCATGATCTCGGTATGCGTATGCACATGGAAGAAAAGCAGAAGATTCGCCAGCAGCAGCATGAACAGCTTAGCGCGCGGATCCAATGCGAGGGGATTCGCCGTCGTCGGTGTCATCGGTCAGACGATTCCGGCCTTGACGAAATGCCTGCGGAGCACGCGCTGACCAAACCAGCCGCCGACCAGCGCACACACGACGATGGCGATCATGGCGATCGCGAACGTGCCCATGTTGATGTGCGAGAACACGCCGTCGATGTAGGCGGCATCCTTGCCGCGGGCCTGAAGGCTGGCCACGTAGGCGTCCTTCATGAACCACAGCGGCAGGATCGGCCCGGTGAGACCGTACGAGAACACCACGTAGCTGGCCAGCAGGCCGGTGCGGCTTCTGTACGAGCCGGCGCGGGCGATCAGATCGGCGATCACGGGAAAGACGATGCTGGCGATGAACGACAGGACGAAATGCCCGGAGACGAACAGGAACAGGCCGATCACGGCGCCCATCACCGTGATCGCGCCGAATTTGCGCACCTTGGTCGCGAGCAGCATGTACACGCAGCCGGAGATGAGTGCGGCGATGGCGGGGAGGAAGATCGAGGCGAACCCGACGAACGCCACTGTGCTGATCAGCGTGGCAACCGCCACCAACACGAAGTACAGTGCCGTGAACACACCGATCGTGATGAGATCCGGCACGGACAGTCTTGCCGCCTTCGCTGCCATCGTCGTGTTGCCAGCCGAATCGACGGATGCGGTCGTGATGTTCGTGTCGTTGCCCTGATGCGTCATGATCCTCGTTCCCGTTGACTGTCCCCAATGTGTGACCGTCACCAATGTAACGGGGAACGTCCGATTGCACAATAGTTTTTCACGGACATTTCCGAGGCATGCGAAGACTGAACGTCGTTTGTCCGCCGTCTGGCCGGAACATGAATTCTTGGTCAACCCTGCGATTGCGTGGGTGTCGCGGGTGCCCATCGACTAGCGTGAAGAGAACATTCGAGATTCTCGACGAAGTGAATGGAGGAACGGCAAGTATGGGAATGCCGTTGGATTTGTATGTGATCCGCCACGGGGAATCCGAGGCGAACGTGATCGTCAAGGCCGGGGAACAGGGCGACAACTCCCTGTACACGCAGGACAACGTGACGGTGCCCGACCGTTCGTGGAGGCTCACCTCCACCGGTCGCAAGCAGGCGGATTGCATAGGACGCTGGCTGGTTGCCCAGCAGCCCCTGTTCGATCGGTATCTGGTCTCGCCGTATGTGCGTACACGCGAGACGGCGGCTACGATGGCGCTGCCCAAGGCCAAGTGGGAGGAGACCCGCGTGCTGCGCGAACGTTCCTGGGGTGAGATCAACACCATCACCCAGGATGAGTTCCGTACGAACTACTCGCGCAACTGGATGTTCAAGCGCACCGATCCGCTCTACTGGCGTCCGCCGGCAGGCGAGTCCATCGCCGACGTGGCGGAGGACCGCGTGCACAATCTGCTCACCTCGCTCAACCGCCGTGCCGAGGCGGAATCCGTGGTGGCGGTGACCCACGGCGACTTCATGCTCGCGTTGATGCTCACCTTGGAGGACATTTCCGACGAGGAGTTCCTTCGCCGTACGTCCGATGACGCATGGACGATCACCAACTGCACCTGCCTGCATTACTCACGTCGCGATCCCAGCACCGGCCGCACCTCGCAGCGAGTGCGCTGGGAGCAGACCGCTCGTCCCGTGTTCAACGAGGAGACGGGACGCTGGGAGGTGAAGGTGGAGCCGTGGCGTGAATTCCAGCGCCCGCTGCTCAGCAACGGCGATCTGGTGGACGTGGTCCACGCCGTGGATCACCACCTCGACCAATACGCCAAGTAGGTCGCATCGCCTTGACCGACATGGCGTTATGAGTTATGAGTTCTGACCAACATGGCGGAGGCGATATCGACGGCTGAACAATGACCGTCGATATCGCCTCCGCCGTTGTGATCGTTGTGATATGGCCGTTGCCTGCTTGGCGGCGATCCGCGTCAGCGATCCGTGTTGCGGTACAGTGTCCCTCCATCCTCGTCGGTGATCGTCACCCGAGGCGTGCCGGACACGTCAAGATCCACCGTGAGCGCATGCGTGCCGTCGGCGGAGACGGAACGATACGTGTAATGCTCGTTCGTCAGCGTCAGCGTCTCCGTACGCGCCTCGACCAGCCAGGGGTTCCGACGGCGCAATCCGATCAGATCCTGATGCGCGCGGTAGATCGGCGCACCCAGCGGGGACAGTTCGTCGGGGGAGTGCGGGAATGCCGGGCGGATCTCGTCATCACCGCCCAGCCGTTCCTCCTTGATGCCCGTATACCCCTGCTCGTCGCCGTAATAGATGCTGGGTACGCCACCGACCGTCATCAGTATGGCCAGCGCAAGCACCGCCTTGTCTGCGCCGATTCTGCTGGCGATACGCGTTACATCGTGGTTGCCAATGAACGTCTGCGGCACGAATGCGTCAAGGAATCCGTTATGGCGGTGCAGCGTCCAATCCAGTTCGAAGAAGTTCCTGGTCTGCAGACTCGACCACACGGCCTTCCACAACTCGTATTCGGTCACCGAGTCCATCGTCGACTCGGTCACGATCCGCGCATAGTCGCCGTGAATCACCTCGCCGAAGATCCATGAATACGGATGGGACTGCTTCACCTGCGGCAGCACCTTCGTCCAGAACGACGGATCCGTGGCGTACGCGGCATCAAGACGCCATCCGGACGTCCCTCGATCCAGCCAGTGGTTCATCACCGTCGTCACATAGGCCGCCGTCACGGGAGATGAGTGATCCAGATCAACCAGACGATCATGCCCCTCGAACACCGCAAGGGTGGGCTGCCCGTCCGGGCCGGGCGTCGTGCGGACCAATCCCGCCCACGGGCTGGCGGAATCCCCCTCCAATGCGGCGCGCACGGCGGGATGATCGCGTCCTACATGGTTGAACACGCCGTCGAGCACCAACTGCAGTCCCTTGTTCCGGCAGGCTTCGGCGAGTCTATCGAACGCCTGATCGCCGCCAAGCCGCACATCCACATGCATATGGTCCAACGTGTCATAACCGTGCGACGAGGATTCGAAGATCGGGCCGAGCAGCAGTCCCGACACACCAAGATCGCGGGCATAGTCCAGCCAGTCGATCAGTGCGTCGAGGCCCCGGCCGCGGAATGTACGCTCGCCGGTTGGACGGATCTCCGCCCCGACGAACCCCAGCGGATAGATGTGCCACCAGATGCCGTACCGCACCCAGTCCGGCATCGGATGCGTCGGCAGAGGACAATGCAACGGCGAACGCCCATCGTCATCATATGATTGCGTATCGTGTACTGCGCCGTTCGCATCGTGCGTGTGGTTTGTCGCGTGATCTGTCGTGGGATCCATATGATTCGCAGCGGCCATGGGAAGCCTCCTGTTCCATGCTGTGAAGTGACGTCCCGTCCCCTTCATATATAGTGGTTCGACACACTGCATGAACGCAACCGATACCGCGTGTCACGGTGGACTCGCCGGCGAACACGACCGTTCATGATCCGATATAATCGCCTCGGTTTGATCGACAGAGGGCCACGTTGCATACGCGACTCCGAGACTGGCGGGAGCGACAATGACGGACAGGGTTCTGCACGCGAATGATGGGTCCCGTGGCATTTCGCCATCACTGGCCCGCCTGATGCTGCTGACGAATGCCGCCGTATGGGGCTCCGGTTACACGATTCTCAAATTCATCCAGACGACCGTGCCCACACAGTGGATGATGACGTTCCGACTGGGGACGGCGGCCATACTGATGGGTCTGATCTTCCTGCCGAAACTTCGGAAGATCGACCTGCGACGACTGATCGTGCCCGGCCTGATCCTGGCGATCACCTACTGGCTGGGATTCATGTTCCAGCTCGCCGGACTCAAGACCATCGCCCCGGGGCGTAACTCGTTCCTCACCGACACCTACTGCGTGATGGTCCCGTTCCTCATCTGGGCGATCACCCGTCGCAGGCCGAACTGGCAGCATATGGCGGCCGCATTCGTCTGCATCATCGGCATCGGATTCGTATCCCTGAGCGAGGGGGCGGCATCCGGACTGCTGTCCGTCAGCTTCGGAGACGCGGTGACGATCGTGGGCGCGTTCTTCTTCGCCGCGAATCTGGTCGCGGTGGGATTCATGGCCAAGAAATTCGATCCCGTGGCGCTGATGTTCATGGAATTCGTGTTCACCACGCTGCTGTTCCTCGGCGGCGCGATCCTGACCGAATCCTCGCCGGAACCGTCATGGGCCAGCTGGAAGATCATCGCCGGACTGGCCTATCTGGTCATCGGCTCGACGATCATCGCACAGATCTTCCAGACCGTAGCCATCCGATACGTGCCAACCTCGCAGGCGTCGATCATCCTCAGCACGGAAAGCCTGTTCGGCGTGCTCGTCTCCGTCATCTTCTACGGAGAACGACTGACCGTGGCCGTGATCATCGGATTCGCGCTGATTTTCTGTGCGATTCTGCTGTCCGAACTGCACCTGCCGAAGCGCAAACGGCGCAAATCCGACGACGATACGGATGCGAGCGCGAGCGCCGACGGGATCAGTGCGCCGGGCCCTGATCCCATCCGGCGATAAGAAATACGCGAGTCGGATTCGCCGGACGAGTGATCGCGTCAAACATGCCGGCAAATCCCGACAGGTCTCCGTTGTAGGCGCGCAGTTTCGCATCCCGATAGCGCTCGCGGGTCACCGGCTCCCAGTCAAGATCCCAGCCGGCGGAATGCGCCAGACGGGATACGAAGATGCGCAACGTCATCGCATTGCCATAGGGGAAGGGGTGCAGGTATCCCAGTTCGTCATAGAAGTGGGCGAGTTTCGTCACAAAGACCGGGCGGTCAAGGCATTTGAGATCACGTGCCTCGGCCAGCTCCGAGGTGATGTTCGCGGCCCCGGTCTCCAGCAGGGCCGCCGGGAAGAACGCCGCTGGACTGGCACCGAGACCGCCGGCGGATGTCGAACTTGTCGTGTCATGCGTGCGGATACCTCCGGCGTCCGACCGCACTCCGCCGAACAGCGTGCCGTGAATGGACCGGAGCTCGCCCAGCCCCCCGCCGGATGCCGGTCGTGCGGCGAACAGGACGATCCGTGCGAACACGGCGTCTCCCAGATCCTGGATGCTCTGCGTGTTTCCGGGATCGGCCTGTGCTGCGTCGGACGGCGAGCATGCCGTCACGAACTCGTCAAGGTGGATCCTGCCCGATTCGTAGTCCCGGGCTGCTTGCATGGCGGCCCTGCTGATCGTCATCGATTCCAGGGCACAGTTCTTCGCGGCGAATGCCACCGCGCTCATTCGTTCTGCTGGCAACATAGTTCGATGATAGCCCGCCTTCACCATGAAGCGCTGCGGAACCGCGGACAACCGCGGACGAAGGCGGGCTATCATCAGCCGGCCAGACCGGCGTTGACCTTCAATGTGAGCACGCGCAACGCTGCCTGATCCACCTGCTGGGCGAAGGAGGGATCGGACTGGGCCTTCTGCACCAGACCGGTGAGGATCGGACGCACATACTCATTCGCCCCGATGCAGATCAGATCGCCTCCCGCCGACACGAACCGCACGCCAAGCTCATTGGTTGGAATGGATCCAAGCGCCGCCGCCGACATGGAATCCGAGGTGACCACGCCCTGATAGCCCAGCGTGCCGCGCAGATAGTCGTTGAGGATCTTCGAGGAGAACGCCGCCGGCTCCTCCGGATCGATCTGCGAATAGGTCGCCAGCGACATCATCACCATGTCGGGATTGGACTGCAGCGCCTGATGGAAACCTTCGATCTGGCCGCTGTTCAGGGTGGTGGTCGTGTCGGTGATGCCCGAATCGGTGAAATCCGTATTGCCGGTCACGCCGCCAAGACCGGGGAAGTGCTTGACCGAGCTCATCACACCCGCGTCACGCATGCCATTGACGAACGCGGCCGCATGCTGACCATTGCCGGACGCATCGAGGCCGAAATCACGGTTGAGCGCTCCGATGGGCGCGTTTTGGGATCGGCTTTGCGTCTGCACGGTGCCGGCCACCGGAGCCAGATCCACGTTCACGCCAGCGGATTTGAGCTGTGACCCCCATGTCTTTGCCGCTGCGCGCAGATCCTCCACGCTCATCTGCCCCTGCTTCACCGCGGAGGGCATGGTGTCGAACCCGGCACCGGTCAGGTGCTGGACCTGGCCGCCCTCTTGATCCGCGCAGATCAGCAGGCCGATGCCGTCCGACGTGTATCCCTGCAGCGTCGAGGATACCTGTGCCACAGCGGTGGTGCCGTTCTTCCAGTTGCCCAGCAATAGCACCGATCCCACATGGTTCTTCTGCACCAGGCTTTGCACGTCCGATGCCCTGTTGCCGGCGAAGAGTGGCACCATTATCAGCTGCCCGACCTTCTGTTCCAGACTCATGCCGGACAGCAGTTGCTTCGCCTTGTCCTGCGCATTGGGAGCCGGGGCCTCGGTCTTGGTTTCGTTGTCGGCGTTCGGGGAGTCGCTGTCATTGTTCTGGCCGTCATTCAGTGCGGTCTTGGTGGTGGCCGGTGCCGATGCTGCCGGGGTGGGGTCGGCGCCACTGGCGAACAGTGGCATGGAGCATCCCGCCGTGGCGAAGAGCAGGGAGACGGTGGTCGCAAGGACGGCGGTTCGGCGGATGAGTACGGACAGGGATCGCTGATGCGTCATATGTTCCTTGATAGCACGTTCCGGCTCCAAAGGGCGTCTTGTGATTTCTTGCAGTCACGGGTGCTACCCTGTATGACGGTGATTCCGCATGACACCTGTTCCGGGTTGGGGTGGTGTGCCGGTCGTCCCGCCGGACTCGTTCACGGGTCGCGGACTCTGATGGCATGCCGGTATGGGAATCACTATGATGAGTGACCGCATATGGCAACGGACGAGTGAGGTGAGATATGGCGGCATCCAACAACGAACGGCGACGCAGGGCGCACGCGTTTCGTCTCAACGTATTTGCAATGATCGTCTCCTTCCTGCGTCTGTTCGACAAGCCGACTCGCGTGCTGATCGTATCCTGCGTGGTGTTCGTCACGGCGTCGCTGTGCGTGATCGTGCCCAAGGGGTCTGCCGCGTTCATGAACGATCAATCCCAGTCTGTGGTGGCCGCGGATTCGAAGGAATCCTCGACGACGGTCGAGAATGGTTCCTCGACGGGATCCTCGACCAAGCGAGCCTCCGCGGTACCGGCAGCGTCAAGCGCCACCGCCACATCCTCCGACCCGTCCTGGATGCTCCCCAGCGGGGGCGACTACGTCGATCTCACCAAAGTGGATGATCTCAACATCCGCGTATCGATCGCCGACCAGAAGGTCTATATCCGCAGTGGTGATAGGGTCGTCTATACGATGATCTGCTCCACGGGCATGGACGGTTCCACGCCCACCGGCAGTTACAACGTGCAGAACCGCGGCGAGGACTTCTTCAACGGTGAGGAGAACATGGGCGCCCGATACTGGGTGTCATGGGCCAACTACGGCGAGTATCTCTTCCACACCGTACCCACCGACAGCAACGGCGAGTACATCGTCTCCGAGGCGGAGAAACTCGGCGTTCCGGCATCGCACGGATGCGTGAGACTGACCGTCGCCGATGCGAAGTGGCTGTATGAGCAGCTGCCCGACAATACGCCCGTGCTCATCGAATAGACGATGCCGAAGGCGATGTCGACTGGAACGGATCGCATCGTCGCCCCCGATGATTTCGCCGTGAACGAAATCCGTCGTCGGCCAATGGCGCAAGCGTTTTCGCAGTCGGTTTTCCATGTTTTCCCACTCGTTTACCGGTCTACGGTAAGGTGGATGCATGTCTTTATTTGATATGTTTGGTTTCCCCGACCCCTTCGACCCCCGCAACGGTCGACGTGGATCACGAGGACGGGACGATGATGATCCCACGATCCTCAATGTGACCGTCGACGGTGACGAGAGCCACGAGGAACATCGCGGCTCCTCCGGTCCCGGGCGAGGCAACGTCCCCCCGAACTTTCCCCGCATCCCGCGTGCGGCGTCAGGCGGCTCCCCGACGGGCATGAGCCGTGGCAACAAGATCTTCATCGGCGTGGTGGTGGCCCTGCTGGTCGTCGTCGGCCTTGTCTTCGGACTGTCGCAATTCATCACCGAGGTCATGTGGTACACGCAGCTGGGCTTCTCCAGCGTGATCTGGACCACCTACGGTGTCCGTATCGGCCTGTGGGTGGCGTATGCGATCCTCGTGGCATTGGTGGCCTATGTGTCCGCGTTGCTCGCCATCCGCGCGCGCCCGGATTTTGAGGACGGCAGC
Organism: Bifidobacterium sp. UTCIF-39; assembly: GCF_006408715.1. Classification (NCBI taxonomy): domain Bacteria; kingdom Bacillati; phylum Actinomycetota; class Actinomycetes; order Bifidobacteriales; family Bifidobacteriaceae; genus Bifidobacterium; species Bifidobacterium sp. UTCIF-39. Next base: position 136,800 of record NZ_JEOG01000005.1, read on the forward strand.
AAGATCCGAGTCCGGGATGGTGTGATGGAGATCGAGCCCGGCGTCGGCTCCAAGCTGGCCCGACGCGTCGCGTTCATCATCTCCCTGCTGGTCGGTCTGGTGTTCGGTGCCCAATTTAACGCCAACTGGGCCGAGGTGCTCCTGCTGTTCCATAACCAGTCGTTCGGCTCCACGGACCCGCAGTTCGGTCTGGACACCGGATTCTACGTGTTCGTCCTGCCCGGTCTCAAACTCGTGGTCATGGCAGTGTTCACGCTGCTCGCCATGGGTCTGGTATTCTCCGTCATCACGCATGTGCTCATGGGTGGCATCCGCCTGACCATGCCGACGCAGGGCCGTTCCATCTTCGACATGACCAAGCGTGCCCGTCGACAGATCGGCATCTGGCTGATCCTGTTCTTCCTCGCCTGGGCAGCCCGCATGGGCCTTGGCGTGTTCTCCACGCTTACCGAACAGGGTGATCGCATCACCGGCGCGGCCTACGCCTCGGTGCACGCCACCATCCCTGTCACCATCGTCATGTCCGTACTCATCGCGCTGCTCGGCGTGGTGCTCGGCGTGTGGATCATGCTCACCAAGTCGCTGAGCAACGCCACACCCGCCACATCCGCCGGCGAGGCGCTCAGGGCATGGCGCACTCCCGTGGTCGCCGTTGCCGTCGTGGTCGTCGCCTCCATGCTGCTCACCGTCGTCTACCCGGTGCTGCTGCAGCGTTTCAAGGTGAACCCGAACGCGCAGGAGCTGGAATCCACATACATCCAGCGCAACATCGACGCCACCACCAAGGCGTATGGACTGGGCAACATCAAGGTGGAGAAGTACGACGCCACCACCGCCGGCGAATCCGGCGCACTGGCGTCCGATGCCGAATCCACCGCGCAGATCCGACTGCTTGATCCGCAGGTCGTCTCCCCGACGTTCAAGCAGCTGCAGCAGTCCAAGCAGTACTACACCTTCGCCGACACGCTTGCGGTGGACAAGTACGAGATCGACGGCGTGAGCCAGGACACGGTCATCGGCGTACGTGACATCAACCTCGCCGGCAACGACAACCGCAACTGGGTGAACGACCACACCGTCTACACGCACGGCTACGGTGTCGTCGCCGCCTACGGCAACAAGGTCACCGCCGACGGCCAGCCCGAGTTCTTCGAATACGGCGTGCCCACCCAGGGCAAGCTCACCGAATCCCAGCACTACGAACCGCGCATCTACTTCTCGCCGAACTCTCCCGACTACTCGATCGTGGGAGCCCCCAAGGGCACGGCCTCATGGGAGTTCGACTACCCGACGGGATCCCAGGGAGCGACCACGACGTTCACGGGCGAGGGCGGTCCGCGCATCGGCAACCTGTTCACGCGCATCCTGTACGCGATCCGCTTCGGTTCGGACCAGATCCTGTTCTCCGACCGAGTGAACAACGAATCGCAGATCCTCTACGATCGTGATCCGCAGACCCGCGTGGCCAAGGTGGCCCCCTACCTCACGCTCGACGGTCGCGTCTACCCGGCCGTCGTGGACGGTCGCGTCAAGTGGATCGTCGATGGCTACACCACCTCCGACGCCTACCCCTACTCGCAGAAAACCGATCTGGGCGCGGCCACCGCCGACTCCCTGACCGAAACGTCCAACACCGTCAAGGGACTCGGCTCCCAGGAGGCCAACTACATCCGCAACTCGGTCAAGGCCGTGGTCGACGCCTATGACGGTTCGGTCAGCCTGTACGCGTGGGATACCGAAGATCCGGTACTCAAGGCATGGGAGAGCATCTTCCCCAACCAGTACAAGCCGATCTCCGAGATCAGCGGCGATCTGATGAGCCACATGCGCTACCCGGAGAGCCTGTTCAAGGTGCAGCGCTCGCTGCTGGCCCAGTATCACGTCACGAGCGCCAACCAGTTCTTCTCGGGCGAGGACTTCTGGCAGACGCCCACCGACCCGACCGAGCCGAAGAAGGATCAGGACGCCGGCATCAAGCAGCCCCCGTACTACCTGACCATGCAGACTCCGGGAACCAAGGAGCCCACGTTCTCGCTCACCTCCACCTACATTCCTGCCGGCTCGTCCACCAGGGAGATCCTCACCGGATTCCTGTCCGTCGACTCGGATGCAGGCAACGAGAAGGGCGTGATCGGCAAGAACTATGGCACGCTGAGGCTGCTGGAACTGCCGAAGAACACCAACGTACCGGGTCCTGGACAGGCGCAGAACAACTTCAACGCCAACGCCGATGTGTCCAAGGAACTCAACCTGCTCGAATCCGGTTCCACCAATGTGGAGCGTGGCAACCTGCTCACCCTGCCTCTCGGTGGCGGACTCGTCTACGTGCAGCCGGTGTATGTCAAGTCGAGCGGTTCCACCAGCTACCCGCTGCTGAAGAAGGTGCTCGTGGCGTTCGGTGATCAGGTCGGATTCGCCGACACCCTCGATGAGGCGCTGGACCAGGTGTTCGGCGGTGATTCGGGTGCCGCGGCGGGCGACGCATCCAAGGGAACCTCCTCGACTCCTGCCTCCGGACAGCAGAACGGCACCACGGATTCCGGCAAGTCCGACACATCCGGCACCGCCGACGGCCAGTCGTCCGGCACGACCACGATGTCCCCCGAGCTCCAGCAGGCGCTCAAGGACGCCGGTCAGGCCATGCAGGATTCCGACACCGCCATGAAGAACGGTGACTGGAGCGCCTACGGCGAGGCCCAGAAGAAGCTGCAGGACTCCCTGAACAAGGCCATGCAGCTGTCCGGCCAGTGATGATGACCGGAATGTGATGCGGTCCTGAGCGGCCGCACCGCTTCGAACATCGGCGAGGGGCCCGTGCCACGATACGGTACGGGCCCCTCGCCGTGTTTTCCGGCACCGGTATACACTATTGCCGTGCAGTTATTGAATGAGACCTATTCCACTACGTATTCCCATGGTCGGACCATCGTGATCCGCGACGCCGTGGACGATGATCTGAGCGATATCACCCGCATCTACAACATGGCGGTCGTCGTCGGCGGCAGCACCGCCGATCTCACCCCGCGTAATCTCGACCAGCGGCGTGAATGGGTGTACTCGCACAATCCACGCAACCAGTATCCGGTCGTCGTCATCGAGGTCGATGGCAAGGTCGCCGGATTCGCGTCACTGTCGAAATACCATGCCCGCGCGGGATACTCCGATATCACCGAATTCAGCTACTACGTGGACAAGGCGTATGCACGGCAGGGGCTCGGCACCATGCTGGTCGACTGGCTGGTCAAGGCGGCGACCCGCATCGGGTTCCGCATCGCCGTATGCGTGGTGTTCGCCGACAACGTCGGCTCCACCGCGCTCATGCACAAGTTCGGTTTCGAACGCTATGGATACTTGCCCGCCGCATGCTGCAACGGCACGCGTCTGCTCGACGTGGCGTACTGGTACAGGAATCTTGACACACACGCCGACGACAACGCGGCGGACTCGACCGACGGCAACCGACAGGGGGAATGATGGCATCCGATTTCTGGCTGATCGCAGGACTGGGCAATCCCGGATCGAAGTATGAAGGCACGCGACACAACATGGGCTTCATGTGCGCCGACGTGCTCGCCGAACGATGGTCGGTGAGTCTGTCCGACCACAAGGGACTCGCGAAGCTCGGCAAGGGCGTCATGTCGCTCGGCGGGCAGCGGGTCAAGTTCTTCCTCGCCAAGCCATTGACCTACATGAACGAATCCGGCAACGCCGTGTCGTCGATCAGCGCCTACTACGACATCCCGGCCGAGCACATCGTGGTGATCCACGACGACATGGACCTCGACTTCGGCCGCATCAAGGTCAAGGCCGGCGGTTCGGCCGGCGGACACAACGGCATCAAATCCATCGACCGATCTTTGGGCACCAACAAGTACTCCCGCGTCCGACTGGGCGTCGGCCATGCCCAGCGTGGCCCTCATGCGCACGACAACACGGTCAACTGGGTGCTCGGCGGCTTCTCGCCGCAGCAGCGCAAGCAGCTTCCCGAGTTCCTCGCCGACGGTGCCGACGCCGCCGAGACGATCATCATCGACGGTCTGAGCCACGCCCAGGAGAAGTTCAATGGCCGATAAGCGTTCGGCCGGCACGATCGACGGCACGCTCGCCCCGCTGCTCGCCGGTCTTGCCGGCGACAGGGGATTCGCCGATGTCGTGAATGGGGGAGAGGACGCCGGTTCTGCCGCGGCCCTTGAATCCCGGTTGACCATCGGCGCCCCTCTTGGCATCCGACCGGCGCTTGCCGCTGCCGTTTGCGCCGCGGACGCCGATCGGTCCGATGATGAGCGGCGGACCGTGGTCATGGTGGTCCCCTCCGGCCGTGATGCGGAGGAGACCACGCAGTCATTGCGGTCATGGTATGCCGGCGATCCGAATGACATCGCCGTGCTTCGGGCATGGGAGACGTTGCCGCATGAGCGACTCTCGCCGCGCAGCGATACCGTCGCCGGTCGCATGGCCGTATTCCGCCGACTCGCTCACCCGCAGTCGGGACATGGAATGTTCGGCCCAATCCGCATCCTCGTCATGCCGGTGCGCTCGCTGATCCAGCCCGTGGTGGCGGGATTGGGCGATGTGGAACCGCTGGTGTTCCGCCCTGGAGAGGAGCTGTCGCTTGACGATGCCGTGCGCCGGCTGATCCAGAACGCCTATACCCGTACGGAACTGGTCATGGACCGAGGGGAGTTCGCCGTCCGTGGCGGCATCCTCGACGTGTTTCCGCCCACCGTCGCGCATCCGGTGCGCATCGAGTTCTTCGGCGATGAGATCGACACGATCCGTGAATTCCATGCATCGGACCAGCGCACCTACGGCGATGACGTGCCCGCCGTCTGGGCCACACCATGCCGTGAGTTGCAACTTACCGACGCGGTGAAGACGCGCGCCAAGACGCTGATCGGGCGGATTCCCGCCGCCGCGGATATGCTCGAATCGATCGCCCAGTCCATCCCCGTCGAAGGCATGGAGTCGCTGCTGCCGGCGCTCGTGGACGATCTGACCCCGGTGCCGTCGCTGCTGCCCAAGCGATCGGTGATCATGCTCTGCGATCCCGAACGCCTGCGAAGGGCCGGAGAGGATCTCAACAAGACGGCCGACGAATTCCTCGCCGCCAGCTGGCACGTCGCCGCTTCCGGAGGCGGCGCGGGAGCTCCGATCAGCTTCGACGAAGCCAGCTTCATCGACTACGACGATGCCGTACGATCCCTGGTCGTCTCCGAACGTCAGGTGTGGCAGCTCACCGATTTCAAGGTCGACGATTCGCGCGACGGGTACGTACAGCTCGCCGCCGACGCCCCCGAGGAATACCGCGGCGTCGAATCACGGGCCACGGCAGGTGTGGAAGGACTGCTCGACCGCGGCATGGCGGTCACGGTCACCGCCGCCGCCAAGGGCACACTGTCCCGTCTGCGACGGGCGCTCGACATGGCGGGCATAGCCCGCGTCGACTATGTACCGTCATGCGCTGTGGACGGATTCGTCGATGAGGCGGCCGGCGTGGCGTTGCTCACCGAACGCGACCTGACCGGAAAGTCCGGCGTGGCGGCCCAGGCCAAAACCCCCAAGCGTCGTCGCAAGGCCATCGACCTCATGGAGCTCAAGCCCGGCGACTACGTGGTGCACGACCAGCATGGCATCGGACGTTTCGTCGAAATGAAACAACGTACGATCGGTGCCGGCAAGGCCCGTTCGCAGCGGGAGTATCTGGTCGTGGAATATGCGCCGAGCAAGCGCGGCGCCCCGCCGGACCGGTTGTTCATCCCCACGGACCAGCTCGACAAGGTCAGCAAATACGTGGGCGCGGATGTGCCCAAGCTCAACAAGCTCGGCGGTTCGGACTGGGCGGCCACCAAGGAGAAGGCCCGCAAGCACGTCAAGCGGATCGCCCAGGATCTGGTGAAGCTCTACTCGGCTCGCCAGAGCGCGAAGGGATTCGCGTTCAGTCCGGACACGCCGTGGCAGAAGGAGCTCGAGGACGCCTTCCCATATCAGGAGACCGCCGATCAGCTCACCACCATCGACGAGGTGAAGGCCGACATGGAGAAGCCCGTGCCGATGGACCGTCTGATCTGCGGTGACGTGGGCTTCGGCAAGACGGAGATCGCCTTGCGTGCCGCGTTCAAGGCCGTGCAGGATTCCAAGCAGGTGGCCGTGCTCGTCCCCACCACGCTGCTGGTGCAGCAGCATTACGAGACCTTCACCGAACGGTTCGAGGGATTCCCCGTGAACGTGGCCGCCATGAGCCGCTTCCAGACCGCCAAGCAGCTCAAGGAGACCACCGAGGGACTGGCCGACGGAACCGTGGACGTGGTGATCGGCACGCACAAGCTGCTCAGCCCCAAGATCCGGTTCAAGGATCTGGGATTGGTGATCATCGACGAGGAGCAGCGCTTCGGCGTGGAACACAAGGAGGCGCTCAAGGCTCTGCGCACGAACGTTGACGTGCTGAGCCTGTCCGCCACGCCTATCCCCAGAACGCTGGAGATGGCGATCACCGGCATCCGCGAGATGTCCACCCTCGCCACGCCCCCCGAGGACCGTCTGCCGGTGCTCACCTATGTGGGCGCCTACGAGGACGCACAGGTCACCGCCGCCATCCGCCGAGAACTATTGCGCGGCGGACAGGTGTTCTACGTGCATAACCGCGTGGACGGCATCGAGCGACTCGCCGCGCATCTCAAGGAGCTCGTGCCCGAGGCGAACATCGGCATCGCCCACGGCAAGATGGGCGAGAAACAGCTTGATGCGGTGATCCGTGACTTCTGGCATCGCGACATCGACGTGCTGCTGTGCACCACGATCATCGAGACCGGACTTGACATCTCCAATGCGAACACGCTGATCGTGGATCACGCCGACCGTTTCGGACTCTCACAGCTGCACCAGCTGCGCGGACGCGTGGGCCGAGGGCGTGAACGCGCCTACGCGTACTTCCTGTACGACCCGTCCAAGACGATGACGCAGACGGCGCATGACCGTCTCTCAACCATCGCACAGAACACCGCCCTGGGATCCGGCTACGACGTGGCCATGAAGGACCTTGAACTGCGAGGCACCGGCAACCTGCTGGGCGGCGAGCAGTCCGGGCACATCGAGGGAGTCGGATTCGACCTGTATGTGCGCATGGTCTCCGAAGCGGTGGAGGAGTACAAGGAACCCGACCGCAAGGAGCCGGTGTCCGTGACCGTCGACCTGCCGGTGGACGCGTCGATCCCCGAGGAGTACATCGACTCCGACAAGCTCCGACTCGAGGCCTACCGCAAGATGGCCGCCGCGCGTGACGAGAACGATTTCCGTGAACTGCGCGAGGAGCTCACCGACCGTTACGGCACACCCCCCACCCAGCTCGACACGCTCTTCGCCGTGGCCCGTCTGCGCGCCCGCGCCCGCGACATGGGACTTGAGGAGATCGTGACCCAGGGGCGTAACGTACGCGTCGGCAAAATCGATCCTCCCGAATCCGTGGCGATGCGCATGGCCCGCATATACAAGGGATTGCAGTATCGACCCGTCACCCACCAGTATCTCATCGCCACTCCGTTCCAGGGATCGATGGGCTCGGGGCCGATGGACTCGCAGGCCGTGCTTGACTGGGTCAACCAGCTGCTCGACGACCTGTCGTGGAAGCATCGGCCGGCCAAGGCAGCCGAGGCCGCCAAGGCGTCCAAGGCTCCCAAGGCATGACCGGCATGGATGACGCGATGGGCACAACCGCGTCGAACTCATCCGCTACGGCAGTCAGCGTCTCCGATGCCTACGGTCCGAGTGCCCCGAGCGTGACACCGCTGCCATATCATCCGGTGGCCGACATGGCCGACGCGCTCGCCGAGACGATGTCCGCCGACGGGCGCGGTGCCATGATGCTGTTGCATTCCGCCCGTGGCGGACGGTATACGATGCTTGGCCTGCATCCCTACCGTCGTCTTCTGCAGATCGGAGACCGGGTGCGGGATGAATCGTTGGCGGCTGATGGGCGTTGGCGCGGCGCAACCGTGGAGGGCGACGCCCTCGCCCTGCTGGGGGAATGGCTGTCCGAACGCTCCGGCCGATCCGCCGATATGGCTGCGCCGGTGGCATCGGATCCCGTCACCGGCGAGCGCCTGCCGTTGGCCGACGGCGTCATGGGGTTCATGTCGTATGATGACGGGCTGCGTCGCGAGGGCATCCGGTCGCGTCACTCCCGGTCGGCGATTCCCGATGCCGCCTGGTGGTGGTTCGACGACATCCTCATTGAGGACATGCTCGCCGGCACGGTTACGCTGGTCTCCCACCGTCGTATGCCCGGTGGTGCCGAGCGCATCATCGAACGTTGGAACTCTCGTAGACGCCAACGCGGGACCGCGACCGGCGTGCCATCGGTCCATGACATGATGGACGGCATCATGCCTGGTGCCGTTCCGCGCCGTGACGGCCATGGCACGACCATTGCCGGCTGGTCGTCCGACCATGACCGCGCATCCTACTGCGAAGGCATCAGGGCCCTGTGCGGGCGCATGCGTGACGGGGACATCTACGTGACGAACTATTCGCTGCGTCTGCGCGTCAGGAGCCTCATCGCGCCTCCGGTCATGTTCAACCGACTGCGATCCGATAACCCGTCACCGTTCATGGCTTACCTCGACGCCGGGGACTGGCAGATCATCAGTTCCTCTCCGGAACGATTTCTGGAAAGCCGGGGAGGGCATGTCGTCACCCAGCCGATCAAGGGCACTCGGCCGAGAGGTCGAGACGTTGCGGAGGACGATCGTCTGCGCGGTGAGCTCGAGCATTCGTTCAAGGATCGTAGCGAACTGCTCATGATCACCGATCTGGAACGTAACGATCTGAGTCGCATCGCCATGCCGGGGACGGTGTCGACCACCGGCTTCGCCGAACTTGAAGCATATCCGCACGTGTTCCATCTGGTCTCTACCGTGGAGGCGGACGTTTCGCCGGGGCGTACGATTGCTGATGTGCTGGCTGCACTGAGCCCGGGAGGGTCGATCACCGGAGCTCCGAAGCACAGCGCCATGACGCTGATCGATCGGTATGAGCACAGCGCCCGTGGCGCCTATACTGGAAGTCTGGGGTACATCGATGCGTCGGGCGACTGTGATCTGAGCATTCTGATTCGTATGGCGATACATCAGGGGAACGCCGCTGTCGGCGGTGCGTATAGTATCGGCGGTGGTGGGGGAGTGACCCTCGATTCGGATCCTGACTTCGAATACGACGAGGCCATGCAGAAAACCGAGGCCCTCCTGTCCGCCTTGGGGTGCGACACGCGAAAGGGATGGCATGACTGAATCGAACACTGCCGATCGGCAGCCTGAGGAACCTGCGGAAACAACGACGGAAAGCGACGTCACATCGACGAGCGAACCCGAAAGCGGACCTAAGCGCCGAACGATCGCACTGGATGAGGGATATCAGTTCGGTCTCGGTGTATTCGAGACCATGGCACTGCGGTCCGGTCGGATCATGATGCTTGACCGTCATCTGAACCGGTTGCGCAAGGGCGCGGAGGCGTTGGGCATCGACGTTCCCAGCGATGATGATCTGCGATGGACCCTTGGCGAGTACCTGCATGAAGCCGATCTGGAGGGTGCGGCGTCCGCCGTGGTCAAGATCATCCTCTCCGAGGCGAACACGGTGATCACGAACCGGGAGAACCCCTATGACGATTGGGGCCCCGACCGTGCGCTGCATCTTGGATGGTGCACGACTCGGCGCAACGAGCGTTCATTGTTCACGTACCACAAGACCCTCAATCAAGGCGACAACATCCTCGAATTCCGCAAGGCGCACGATCTGGGACTCGACGGGGCGGTGTTCCTCAACTCCCGCGGCGAGGTGTGCGAGGCCACCAATGCCAATCTGTTCTTCGTCAGGGACAACCGTTGGTATACGCCGGCCGTCGAGTGCGGATTGCTTCCGGGGACCGTGCGCCAGCGCGTGTGCGAGATGCACCACGCGGTGGAAACGCATATTCGTCCTGATGATCTGGCTGGATTCGACGCATGCTACGCCACGAACTCATTGATGGGCGTGCGTCCGGTCGCCGTTCTTGGCGAGGCGCGATTCTCCGTCAGTCCGTACGGGCTGTTTGGGCGCTGACACTCATTGCCGCCGGTGCTGGCTCACCGGCTGTTTCGTATCTCATGTCGTGAACGCCTATATACTTATCATTGGTAATGACTCTTCGTAATTATCAATAGTAAGGATATTGATCGTATGTCCGACAACGAACCGAATGATTCTCCGGCGGAGAAGACCGGCGGCGGAGCACTGAACGTCGAAGACGTGCGCAGATTGCTCGACGCCTGCTGGAAGGCAAAGCGCATCACCGAGCTGCTGCCCAGCCTGCCGAAGGGCATGAAACCGCGCCACGTCCATGTGATCGACGCCATATGGCACATCAACGAACCATCGGGGCAGCACACCGCCGTCGCACGTGTCGGCGACGTCAGCGCCTTCCTCGACGTCACCACGCCCAGCGTCACCAAACTCGTCAATGAACTCGTCAGACTCGGCCTCGTGGAAAAACACGCGACCGCCGACGATCGCCGAGCAGTGACGCTCACGCTCACCAAGCAGGGAATGACATGCCGGCGCACGTACGTCGAGCAGTACCACGCACATCTCATGCACGTGCTCGCCCCACTCGCCGTCGACCAATGCAACACCACGGTAGACACATTGAACACAGCTCTGCGACTCATGCACGCCGACCTCATCCAACGCGACAAGACCAACGGACCCGACAGCGACAGCAAAGGAACCGACCGATGACCGAAACCAAGCCAAACGTTTCCGAACAACCGCAACGCGCCGTAGGCGGCACCTTGATCGTCACCGTAGTGGCCCTTGCGCTGCTCACCTTCCTCGGCATTCTCTCCGAAACCTCCCTCAACATCGCCTACTCGGCGCTCATGGAGGAGTTCTCCATCTCCGCGGCGATCGTGCAATGGCTCACCACCGGCTACCTGCTGCTGCTCGCCGTGGCTATACCCAGCTCGCCGTTCCTCGTGCGACGATTCCCGACCAAAGCGCTCTTCGCCGTCGCCGTCATCGTCTTCTCGGCGGGAACGCTGCTCGGTGCCATGGCGATCAACTTCCCCATGCTGCTCGCCGCGCGACTCGTCATGGCACTTGGCACCGGTATCTCCCTGCCCCTGCTGACCACGATCATCCTCGACAAGGCGCCATTCGCCCAGCGCGGCATGATGCTCGGACTCGTCAGCCTCGTCACCTGCGCGGCACCGGCCATCGGACCGGTCTTCGGCGGTGTCGTCATGGAATATCTCAACTGGCACTGGATCTTCATCATCATGCTGCCATTCCTTGCGATATCGTTCTCGCTCGGCATCACCACGGTTCCGGATATCCGCAAAGGGGAGCGCGGAACCATCAGCATCCCATCGCTGTTGCTCGCCGCCATCGGACTCAGCGGCATCATCGTGGCCGTCAGCTTCTTCTCCGAATGGAACGGCGACTGGCGGGTCTGGGCCACGCTCGCCGTGGCGATCATCGCGCTCGCCGTATTCGCCCGCATGCAGCTGCACATGGAACGGCCCCTGGTTGAGGTACGTACCTTCACCCATCCCGGATTCACACTCGGCATTCTCATCATCCTCATGAGCAGCGGAAGCGTGCTCGGGGTGAACTTCCTGCTGCCGATCCTGCTGCAACGCGGCTACGGCGAAACCAGCATGGCATCCGCGCTGGTCCTTCTGCCCGGAGCCGTCGCCGGGGCCATCGGGGCACCGCTGATCGGATCGTTGCTCAAAAAGCACTATCCTCCCAAGTTCATCATCTGCGGATTCGTGGCGCTCGCCGTGGTGAACGTCGCACTGATGATGGCCGGGTCCATCTGGGCCGTGGCGGCGTTTTACCTGCTGTTCATGGGCGGTGCGAGCTTCGTGCTCGTTCCCGACCAGACCCATACGCTCAACCAGTTGCCCATGCGGTTGAACGCCGACGGATCGGCCGTGCTCAATACGGTGCAGCAGCTCGCCGGCGCTATCGGCACGGCGGTTGCCAGTACGCTGATCACCGAGTTCGCGGCGCAGGCGACATCCGATGGTATCAATGGGAATGCGGCGTATCTGCAGGCGTTTGCGCGTTCCATGGCAGTGTTCGTCGGTCTTGCCGTCGTCGGTCTGATCGTCGCGTTGATCATGGCCAAGGTCAGCGATCGCAATGTGGAATTGCGCGAGGTCGACGCGTGAGCGCGCCCATGGATGGGGTAAACGCAATATGACGCCACGCCGTATTTTGGAAATCGTTCCGACGAAACATTGCCCTTCGTCCATAAAAGGCATTACGCTTGGTGTTCGTCAGCACAACATATTTGTCTTAAGGAGTAGTTGTGGCAGCTATTGAAAGCGTTTACGCGCGTCAGATTCTCGATTCCCGCGGCAACCCGACCGTCGAGGTCGTCCTCGACACCGAGGATGGCGCTCAGGGTCTGGGCCTCGTTCCCTCCGGTGCCTCCACCGGTGAAGCCGAGGCTTGGGAGCGTCGCGACGGCGACAAGTCCGTCTACGGCGGCAAGGGCGTTCTGAACGCGGTCAAGGCCGTCAACGAAGAGATCGCTCCGAAGGTCATCGGTATGGACGCCTCCGACCAGCGTGCTCTCGACGACCTGATGATCGAGCTCGACGGCACCCCGAACAAGGGCCGTCTGGGCGCCAACGCCATCCTCGGCGTCTCCCTGGCCGCCCTGTACGCCTCCGCTGAGTCCGCCGAACTGCCGCTGTACCGCTACATCGGCGGCACCAACGGCCACATCCTGCCGGTTCCGAACATGAACATCATGAACGGTGGTGCCCACGCCGACTTCGCCACCGACATTCAGGAGTACATGATCTCCCCGTACGGTTTCGATACCTTCCACGAGGCTCTGCGTGCAGGCGTCGAGGTCTACCACACCCTGAAGAACGTCCTGAAGAAGGAAGGTCTGAACACCGGCCTTGGCGATGAGGGCGGCTTCGCTCCGAAGCTGAAGTCCAACAAGGACTCCCTGAACTACATCGTCGACGCCATCTCCGCCGCCGGCTACGAGCCCGGCAAGCAGATCGGCATCTGCCTCGACGTTGCCTCCTCCGAGTTCTACAACAAGGAGACCGGCAAGTATCACTTCGAGGGCGACGACCGTGACGCCGAGTACATGCTCGACTTCTACGAGCAGCTCATCGACGAGTACCCGATCGTCTCCATCGAGGATCCGTACCAGGAAGAAGGCTGGGAAGACTGGGCCAAGATCACCGCTAAGCTCGGCGATCGTCTGCAGTTCGTCGGCGACGACCTGCTGGTCACCAACCCGAAGCGTCTGCAGAAGGGCATCGATCTGGGTGCCGCCAACTCTCTGCTGGTCAAGCTGAACCAGATCGGTTCCGTCACCGAGACCCTCGACGCCATCGAGCTGGCCACCGCTAACGGCTTCACCTCCATGGTCTCCCACCGTTCCGGCGAGACCCCGGACACCACCATCTCCGATCTGGCCGTCGCCAAGAACACCCGTCAGATCAAGACCGGTGCTCCGGCCCGTGGCGAGCGCGTTGCCAAGTACAACCGCCTGCTCGAGATCGAGGAGGAGCTCGGCTCCACCGCTCAGTACGCCGGCTACAGCGCCTTCAAGGCCTGCAAGAAGTACATCGCTGCCTGAGCGAGTTCTTCGTCGTCTTGACGCCTGTCGGCGACATGTCCGAATAGGCGTTAGCGTATAGCGCATACCCGTCGCATTCCTAGTCGAATGCGGCGGGTATTTTCATAGATATGATCAAACCGGGTGTCAAAACAACCTCTCGCGGAGGAAAAGGGAGCAACACCGTCAGAAACGGGAAATCTCCAAAGGCCACAGGAGCCGCGAACAGGAAGACGACATCCAAAGGGCAGCAGGGAGCCGTTCGCTCCTCCGCCATGCCGTTGACGTTCTTCATCGCCGTGATCATCGTGATCCTTGGATCCATTCAGCTGCTGTCCACGTTCCATACGTATGCGTTGAATCTGGCCGAGTTGAATTCGCTGCGTAATCAGGAGGCGGCTCTGGTTGCGAAAAAGGCCGAGCTTGAGAACGATATCAAACGCTGGGACGATGACGCCTATGTCACGGCCCAGGCCCGTGAGCGTCTGGGATTCGTCTTCCCCGGTGAGCGTTCGGTACGTGTGCTTCATCCCGAGGCCGTGACTGGAGACGCCGCCACGGGGAATGACGAAGCATCCACTCCGTCGGACACGGGGCAGACGCGTCCCTGGTACAAGGACATGTTCTCGTCGTTCGGCAAGGCGGACAAGGGCACCACGAAGAGCGCCGGCGATGCGTCGGAGACCTCATCCTCCGAATCCTCCGGCTCGAGTGGCGACGGCACCACAGGAAACACCGGCTCCAACAGCACGGCTAACACTACGAAGGAAGGTCAATGAACAACGACGATATCCGCAAGGTGACGGAGATTCTGCAGGAGCGTCTGAGCCAGGGTCTCGACCAGCGAGACGTGGATGTGGTGCAGCGTCAGCTGGGACGATTCCCCCGTGGCATGGTCGCGGTGGGCGCCCGTTGCGTCTGCGGCAATCCTCTGGCGGTGATCACCCGGCCTCTGGTCGAACAGCGGATCCCGTTCCCCACTACTTGCTATCTCACCTCTCCCGAGGCGGTGAAGGCGGTGTCCCGGTTGGAGGCGGACGGCGATATGACCGAGTATACGCGTCGGGTTCAGGAGGAGCCTGAGGTGAAAGCCGCATACGAACGCGCCCATGAGATGTATCTTGAGTTCCGCCATCAGCTTGCGGAGCGTCTGGGTGATGACGAAAGTCATATCGCCGGCATCAGCGCCGGCGGCATGCCGGTGCGCGTCAAGTGTCTGCACGCGTTGACCGGTCAGGCGCTGGTGATGGGCTGGGGAGTGAATCCCATTGCCGATGACGTACTGCGACGTGTCAAGGCGCAGTTTGATCCGTCCGTATGCCGGTGTTCGGTGCCCTATGGCGTTGTCGACGACGAAGAAGCGAATGCCGAGGACCATTCGGACGCGACCATAGAAAGGGATGATGCACGATGAGCGATGTACGGGTTGCCGGCATTGACTGCGGCACGAATTCGATCCGTCTGATGATCGCCCGTGTGGGAGAGCGCGGCATGAGCGTCGAGGTTCCCCGTATCATGCGCGTGGTGAGGCTGGGACAGGATGTTGACAAGACCCATCGATTCGCCGATGATGCGTTGGAACGCACCTACCGGGCGATTGATGAGTTCGCCGCGGTGCTGAAGGAGCATCCGGTGGACGCGTTGCGCTTCGTGGCAACATCGGCCACGCGCGACGCGGAGAACCGGGAGGAGTTCGAGAACGAGGTGGAGAAGCGCCTTGGGGTACGTCCCGATGTGATTCCGGGCACGGAGGAGGCACGACTCAGTTTTCTTGGTGCCACGTCGGTGCTGCATACCCAGTTCGGCGATCAGCTGCCGCCTGCCCCGTATACCGTCATCGATCTCGGCGGAGGTTCCACCGAGATGGTCATTGGCGGTGACGGTACGGATGTGCCGACTGATAGGGTCGCCGCCGCGTTCTCCATGAACATCGGTTCGGTGCGTATGAGCGAGCGGCATCTGTTGAGTGACCCGCCCACGCGGGATGAAATCAAGCAGGCCGTGGCGGATATCAACGAGCATATCGACGAGGCGTTCGACAAGGTTCCGGCGTGGAAGACCGGCACGCTGATCGGCGTGTCCGGGACGGTCACCACCATGACCGGCATCGCGCTTGGCCTGAAGGACTACGATCGTGATGCCGTGGACGGTGCGGTGATCGGATTCGCCGACGCATGCTCCACCTGCGACAAGGTGCTGACCATGACCCGCGCCGAACGACGCGAATATCCGGTGATCCACCCCGGCCGTATCGATGTGATCGGCGGCGGCGCACTGGTATGGAATTGCGTGCTCAACCGTATCGGCGATGCGGTGCGCACGCGCGCCCATCGTGTACTCAACTCCTATGTGACCAGCGAGCATGGTCTGCTTGATGGCATCGTTCTTGATCTCGGTCGCAGGACGCTGTCCGCATGATGATTTCTGCGCGGTGACTTTTCGGGACGGGTGCGTTCCCGTCCCGGTTCGTGGCATAATAGCCAAGTCGGCTTTTTGCCGGCATGCCCCCGTGGCGGAATCGGTATACGCAGCTGACTTAAAATCAGCCGCTTCGGCTTGTGGGTTCGAGTCCCACCGGGGGCACGTATTCTCTTTTGTCGCGTATTGCTGTGACATGCGTATTGCTGTGACATGCGTATTGCTGTGACATAGCGTGATACATCGCATGCCAACCGACGGTGGCGTGATCATCATCGTGTGTCTCGTAACCTGGTTTTTCGAAATGCGTGGCACTATGATGCGCATGACTCGACAGAATGAAACCAATTCACAGGCATCAGCGCAATCATCGAAGACGTCGACGAACGTCCCACGTTCGACCGGACCGGTCTCCACGGAAGCCCCGACCCTGCCCATCATGCTCACGCAGGCCATTGTGGCTGCCGGCGTGATGTGCGTATGCGAGATCATCTGTGCACCATTGATCATCAGCATGGCATCCGGTGCGTTCGCCCTGGTCCCCTGGATCGCCGTGGCCTGCATGCTTGCCGTGCTGTTCATGGTGATTCTTGGTTTTGCCTTTCTGTGGCTGGCCGACAACCTCTCGCATAATTTCGCCGAACGTCGCGCCCCTATCTGCTATGCCGTGATCGGCGCCATCGCTTTCGGCATCTGGGGAGGTCTGCTGTATCCCACGTTCATCAATTCGGTGCTGGAACCGGCCGGGATCGATCCGATTTCCCGGGGAGACCTGTATGCCGTCGTATTCAATTGTGTGATCGTCGGATTGGTCTCGTATCTGTGTGCATCGTTGTTCGCCGAACGTCTTGCCAGGCGCCGGACGCTGGCCATCGTCATCGGAATCGTACTGGTACTGGTCGCATTGCTGGGCGCGTTCTATCTGTGGCGTTTCTACGCCATGCTGTACTGATCGTTCGCGCCGGTGTCGATCCTGCGGAACGTTTTCTGATCCGGAGCTTGAAACTGTCTTCGATTGCGTATACTTTTGACGGTTATATGCCATGCTCGTCCGTATATCGGGCGGGCATGTTCACATATTCGTATAAGGAGTGACAGATGAGCGATTCGACGATGCCCAAGGTGAACGCCGAGTTCGGTGCCAAGCCCGAGATCGAATTCCCGACGGAGACCGCGCCCAAGGGCCTCAAGAGCGTTGAGATCATCGAGGGTGATGGCCCCGTGGTGCGCAAGGGCGATACCGTGACCGTGAACTACCACGGTGTGGTGTGGGGCAAGCAGGCCCCGTTCGACTCCAGCTTCGAGCGCCACACGCCGGCCAGCTTCGGCATCGGCGTCGGCCAGGTCATCAAGGGCTGGGACCAGACCGTTCCGGGCCACAACGTCGGTTCCCGTCTGGTGGTGTCCATCCCGCCGGAATACGGCTACGGCTCTCGTGGCGTTCCGCAGGCTGGCATCGGCGGCAGTGACACGCTGGTCTTCGTCATCGACATCATCTCCACTCGATGACGTGCCGGACGCGCCTCGGTGGGAATGAGGAGCGTCGGCTGAATTCGAAATATTCAAGGTGATCCAGGAGGATTCACAAATGGCAGACGACAAGGTCCTGCTGCTGACGCAGGAGGCATACGACAAGCTCCAGGAGGAGCTGCAGTACCGTGAGGGCAAGCTGCACGATGAGATCATCGCCAAGGTGGCCGCAGCTCGTGCCGAAGGCGATCTGAGCGAGAACGGTGGCTATCAGGCCGCACGCGAAGCCCAGCGCAAGAATCAGGGACGTATCGAGGAGCTCACTGTCAAGCTCCGCGATGCGAAGATCCTGCAGGCACCGCCGGAAGGCACGGTCGGCAACGGATCGCTGATCACGCTCGACCTGATGGGTAATGAGATGGTCTATGTGCTCGGCGCGCACGATCTGTCTGCCGCCACCGACTACGACATCATCAGCCCCGAGTCCCCGATCGGCGCCGCAGTCATGGGTGCCAGCGTGGGTGACACGGTGAGCTACAAGGCTCCCAACGGCCGTGAGATCAAGGTGACCATCAAGAGCGCCAAGCCGCTCGGTGATGAGTGATTCCAGCAGACGTTGTACGGCAACGCTGACCTGAATCGCGAATGGTCCGTTCCCTTATGAATAGGGGACGGACCATTCGCGTTCCACGGAGCATACCCCGGGGAACGATGCGGTCATTGCCCCAGCATGATGCTGACGATGACGAAATAGATGGCGACCATATGGCAGGCGTATCCGGCGACGGTGCCGCAGTGGAAGATCTCGTGGAAGCCGAAGACCTTGGGCCACGGGTCCGGTTTGCGCAGTCCATAGACTATGGCTCCTGCGATATAGCAGATGCCGCCGGCGACGATAAGCCACACCACCACGGGACCCGCGAAGGGGGATTCCCAGAAGAAGCCGAGGAATGCGGCCCCGGAGACGCCGAAGATGATGTACACGATGGTATACAGCCAGCGTGGCGCCGAGATCCACACCACATGGATGAGCAGGGCCACCAGCGTGCAAGACCAGATGCTGATGAGGATCAGGTTCCTCCAGAAGGGTTCGAGCGCGAATGAGACCGGCGTGTATGTGCCGGCGATAAGCAGGAAGATATTCACATGGTCGATGCGCCGCAGCACGTCGGTGACCTTGGGCGACCAGTCGCCAAGATGGTAGATCGCGGAATTGCCGAACAGGATCAGCGAGCACGCCATGAATGCCGCGCACGCCCATTTGAGTGATGCTGTGGGGGATAGGCAGATGAGTACGATGCCTGCGGCCAGTGCCAGTGGCGTGGCACAGGCATGGATCCAGCCGCGCATCGCAGGCTTTGGACGTCCGTGCACGTCAAGACGGATCTTGTGTATGCCGTGTGCCTTGTCCATGATGCGCTGGGCCTTGAGCTCTCCCTTGGCGATGACGCGGTCGGCCTTGGCTCGCGCGCGTGCACGCACCTCATCGGCCTTGGCCTGACGCTCCTGAAGGTATGCCTCGCGCACCGCCTTGCGGGTGCGCTCCAGTTGCGCCGGACCGGGAAGGTCGTTGGTCGGAGCCATGCGGTTGCCGGACACCTTCCGCGGCTTGACGATCGTCGCTGCCGGCCGCCTTGATGCGGAGCGTCTCTTTCTGGTCATGGGTATCCTTTCGCATCGCTTACGTTACCGTAACTTACGCTACCGTAGCTATCGTGTCAATGCCGACATCCGATATGCGGCGGAACAGTATTGGAGCCGTGTCGGCCCCCGTTTTCCCCCGACTACCCGCTAGCATAAGAACCATGGTTGATTTTTCACATCTTGTAGCGAACAATCCGGATTTCAATGATGCGGATCGCGAATGGCTACATCATCTTGTGGCCGACTGGCAGGTCATCGCCGACCTGAGCTTCGCCGACCTGCTACTGGTGCTGCCCGGCGCGAACGGACAGTATATTGTGGCAGGACAGTGCCGTCCCTCCACGGTGATGTCCGTACGATTCGAGGATATGGTCGGATCGACGATCGAGGGTGAGGATGCCCGTGCGATCTCCAAGGCCATGACCGAGCAGAAGATCTCACGACTTGATCACTATCGTGCCGTGGGCAACACCACGGTATGCGATGTTTATGCGCCGGTTCGGCGCGAGGGCAAGGTGCTGGGCGTGGTGGTTCGCGAGACCAACATGGCCACCCGCATGCTCAACGGTCGATACGAATCGGAAAGCATCGCAGCCGGCAAGAATCTCTTCGAGATGATTCCCGCGGGAACATTCCCGTATCGTGACGCCATCCTCAATCAGCGTCACAATGCCCGTGTATCCGATGGGTTCATCGTCCTCAGCGAGGACGGCATCGTGGAATACGCATCGCCGAATGCGATCAGCTGCTTCCGCCGACTGGGATCCGTCGACGTCATGGAGGGGCAGTCGCTGTCCCAGATCGGCACGTCCCTGATTCACGAGAATGACATGCTTCCGGAGACTCTGCCGCTGGTGCTCGCCGGCAAGGCCGCCGTCGATTCGGAGATCAACGCGAACCGTTCCACGGTGTCCCTGCGTTCCCTGCCGTTCTTCGGACCGCATGGTCGCACCGGTGCCGTGGTGCTGTGCCGCGACGTCACCGAGGTTCGTCGTCGTGAGAAGGAGCTGGAGACCAAGGATGCTGCCATCGCCGAGATTCACCACCGTGTGAAGAACAATCTGCAGGCCGTGTCCGCCCTGTTGCGTCTGCAGGCCCGCCGCACCAAGTCCCCCGAGGTCAAGTCCGAGCTGGAGGAGGCCATGCGTCGTGTGGAGACCATCGCCGTGGTGCACGAGGGGCTGAGCCAGACCGCCGACGAAATCGTCGACTTCGACAAGGTGATCGCCGACCTGCTGCGCATGAGTGTTGATCTGGCCACCAGCAAGGACCAGCACATTCGCATCTCCTATCTGGGCAAGTTCGGCATGATGCCGGCCCAGGATGCGACCCCGCTGTCGCTGGTGCTCACCGAGCTGGTCACCAACGCCGTGGAACATGGTTTCCAGGGGCGTACCGAAGGCAATGTGTGGATCTCCGTGGGCCGTGGAGGAAGCAGCCTCAACATCGTGGTGGAGGATGATGGCATCGGCTATACGTCGGAATCCGATCAGGGCATGGCGCGCTCCAGCGGCTCGGGATTGGGCACACAGATCATCAACACGTTCGTGAAGAACGATTTCGGTGGTTCGGTACGGTGGGAGCCGCGGCGTGACGGTGGTACTCGTGTGGTGCTTGACATGAAGCTGCGTGCCGCCCAGTGATGAACGTGCGGTGATGCAGGTGATGCAATAGGGGAGTGTGCGTGGCTGATCATGACTGAAATAGGTCACGGCCACGTGCACACTCCGTATACGACTTGCATATGACAAAGGTGCCTGCGTGATCAGACCAGATTGGTCGATGAATCACGCAGGCACCTTTGTCATATACGGTTATCGGTACGACGTATGCCGGATTAGACCGTAAGGCCGGAACGACATCAGGCCTGCATCTGCAGGGCGGCTGAACGACGGGCACGCATGGCGCGACGCTTGAGCGCGCGACGTTCGTCCTCGCTTAGACCGCCCCACACGCCGTAGTCCTGGTTGGTGTCCATGGCGCATTTCAGGCAGGCGTCAATGACCTTGCAGGTACGGCAGACGGCCTTGGCCTCTTCGATCTGCTGGTAGGCGGCACCGGTGTTGCCTACAGGGAAGAACAGCTCCGGATCCTTGTCACGGCAAGCGGCCTTTGCGCGCCAATCATATGCACTGCTCATAAGTGTCCTCGATCCCAAACGAAATACAAAACTCTCATGTATGAGCAAACCACGAATACCACGATTTTTCAAGGGTTTTCCGCAACTGGACGCAAGATTCACCAGATTGGGTCGCAGTCATGGCACTGTACCGGCGTGGCGGAGCCCTGCACGAGCAGTACGGCGCGCCCCGGGATGCGTACGTCGTCGCCGTCGAACTGCGACAGCGCCTGCGAGGGGATGCCTGCCATCATGTCGATGGCCCGGTCGCCCGTAGGGAATACCAGTCGTATACCACAGTGATCGGGGAACCTCAGGTGTCGTGATGCGCTCAAGGTGAACACCACGACACGATGCGGATCGGCGAGTGCGTTATGGAATTCGTCATGGTCCGGACCTCGTCCCAGCGGATCGAGCAGTTCGTCGGCATCGTCGACGAGCCAGATCCGCTTCGGAGAGGAATCGGCGTTCGGCGTCCGGGGCTTCTGGCCGGTCGGGTCTGCCGATTCCTCCGCCAAGCCTGTCGCGTAACGCGTGGCGTCGCCAATGATCGTGCCCGTCGACGGATGCTCGGTTACATAGCCGTCGGCGGTCTTTCGGGTCAGCATGACCTCGACGCCATGTCGTGGCAGCAGCGCTCTCGCCATGGCCATGAGCGCGGTGGTCTTGCCTCGTGGGCCGGATCCGATGATCGCGATATTGCCGAGATCCAACGGCAGACGGAACGGTTCGAGCGTGACTCCGGTATCGGCGACGCCGATGATCATCGGTGCATCGGGAGCTTCTGTGACATCGTTCATGGCTGGCGCCTCAAGACGTTGAGGCAGCGGCGGGGAGAACAGTGGGGGAGGGGCCTGCTCGCCAAGGAATCGGCACGCCCACTGTCCTCCGCGGGTCAGGACTTCGCTGGAGGCCGGCACCGCGCATCGGAATGCCTCCCGTTCCTCGCCGCCATAGGCGAATGCGGTACCCGGTGCCTGCGGACTGATCAGAGCGGCGGCTTTCGACCCGAGCAGCTCGGACGACTGCAGGGGGTCACGTACCCGGAGACAGATGTTGAGCCCGATGTTCGCCTTCATCTCACTGCTGACCTGGCCAAGGGGATTCTGCGTACAGGCGATAAGATGCATGCCGAGGGAACGCCCCAGCGCGGCCAGCGCCGTCAGTTGGGTGAGATAGTCGGGAAGCTGCCGTTTCAGGGCATGGAACTCATCGATGACCACTACGATGCGCGCGGGAGGATGCCTCAACTCATTGACATCCGCCACATGCGCGCGGGAGACGATCATCTCACGACGTTTGAGCTCCAATTCCATGGAACGCAGTGCCCGTACGGCGTGCTTGAGATCAAGGTCCGAAACGAAGCCCACGGTGTGGGGCAGTCGGTGCAGCACACGGAATGCCGAACCACCCTTGAAATCCAGGAACACGAAGTTGAGCATGGACGGTGGGAATCGGCTGGCCAGCGAGAGACACCATGATTCCAGCAGCACCGATTTTCCCGATCCTGTGGTACCGGCTACCAGTGCGTGCGGTCCCTGCTTCGGCATGTTGATCGAGAATACGCCGGTCGGCGTGACACCCACCGGTACGGTGTGCAGCGACGTGATCGTCCGACGATCACCCTTATCCTGTGCGGAGCGGGCGCGCTCCCATTGTCGGGCCATGCCCTTCCACGCGGATGGGACATCTCCGGCATCGATGTCGAGCAGCTCCTCCAGCTCCATGTGCATTGCGGCGCATTGCCGGGCCGCTTCGGTGTCTCGCTCATCTGACGATGCGCCGGCCACACCACCGGGAAGCGCACCTCCGGATGATACGCCGCCTGCGTCGGTCTGCGCATTGGACCGCGCACGCCGACGCATGGCGATGTTGGCCAGTGCCGAAGCCAGACATCCAATGAGGCCGGGAACGATAAGCCCTACGAACATCCAACGACGTTCGATGATCATCATCACCAGCATCATTGCCTGTCCGGCGACGGGCGCGATCATGGACAGCAGCAGCAATCCCGAGCCATCGCCTCCTGCTGTGCGAGAGCCGGCTCGTGTTGTTCGTGAGGTAGTCATGCCCCGAGTGTGAACCGCGCCTGACGGCCAGCGCAAGGGGCAGCGCACAATGTGCGTCGATGTGGATGGGCCGGGTGGAGTCGGATGGGATGACTGGGATTTACATTCCGCCCACCGTACCGGCGTCGTGGGTACCGGCCTCCAGCTGGTCGAACAGTTCGGTATTACGGGAATCATCCAAGAGTACCGTCGAACCGATGCCGGACTTCGGATAATAGTCGCTGCTCTTGTAGTACACGCTACCGGTTACGCCCTTGGTTCCCGTCGCGGCCTTGAATGCGGTCGCCATGCCGAACAGGTCGAAGGCTCCGGTCTTCTCGTCGACGGTCAGGGATGACAGCCCTGCCTTCATGAGCTTGCTGACGGTTGAGGGATTGGTGAGCACTGCGGGGGATCCGGCCTTTTTCGCCACTGCGGCGATGACCTGACGCTGTCGCGCGGCTCGGCCGATGTCTCCGGTCGGATCCGAATACCGCATACGGGAGAATGCCAGCGCGGTGCCTCCGTCCGCCTGATGGCAGCCTGCCTCCCATACCAGACCGGAGTTGGCGTCGTTCACGGTACGGTCGTAGCACAGCTCCACGCCGCCGATCGCGTCGACGACCTTCTCCACGCCACCAAAGCCGATCTGCACCACGTGGTCGATCTTCATGCCCGTAATGCTCTCCACTTGGGTGACCAGCGCGGAATAGCCCTTTAGCGTGGCCACCGCATTGATCTTCATGTCCTGTCCATCCACGGTCACGTAGGAGTCACGCGGGATGGAGATCAGGGAGCTGGTTCCGCTCTTGGGACGGGTGAGCACCAGAATCGAATCGGTTCGTGATCCGGGGACGTCCTGTTCGGTGCCGGTGCCGGCGGTGCCATCGCGCTCGTCGGAGCCAAGAATCAGCCATGTGGTCGCGGGCGTATTGGTCATGGATGACAGCATGTTCTTGTGGGTGAGCTGTCCGTCAACCCAGTGGACCAGTCCGAATACGGCGATCAGTAGGATGACCAACAACGCTGCCAGTACCGCGAGCGCACGGTGACGGAACCGATGGACGACGGCAGTCCCGGCATGTCGATGGCCGAAGCCACGCAGCGAGGAGCGATCGAACTGTCGTGTGCCGCGGGAATGGTTCGTGACCGGTTTCGATGCCGCCGACGAGAGCCGGGAATGCGCTCCGCGGTCGAACGAGACGGAGCCCGAAGCGGAAGCGTGATTTCCCGAACCCGATAGGGAACGGGGCTCCGCACGCCGAGCGGAACCGGCTGGGGAGAAGCTCGGAGGTGCGGCCGGGGCGTTCATCGGTTCGATGGCCGGTTCGCTGGCCTGCTCGATATGACGAGGCGCGCTTCGGCGTGGTTGGAAGGACTCCGGCTGCGCCGGGGACGGGGACGGAGCGGAACGGCGACGCGGCGACCCGGAGGGTATGAAACTCGGGGGCGTGTTTTCCGGCGTGCCGTTCATGGATCTCCTCTCGTGGTGGACGATGTGCTCACCTGACTATGACGCATAATGTCCGGCCTGAGGCCGGAGAAGGTCATTCCTTCTCAGTAACGGCACAGAACGTGCTGTTCACATAGGCGTCGGCTATGCCGATGGCCTGACTGGTGACGGGATCACGAATGGTTCCGGTGTTTGGATCGACGATGCCTCCGGTATTCGGATCGACCAGCGTGCCGTCGGCCTTGGTGATCAGACCGGTCTTCGGATCCGGCGTGGAATCGGCGCTTGCGGTGTCGGAGGGGGACGATGATGCGGAATTCGACTGCTCAGGCGAAGCCGAGGGGGCGTCGGATTCGGAGGGGGACTCGGAAGGCGCGGCGCTTGACGACGAATCTGCGGAGTCGCCGGTGGTGGAATCATCCGAATCGGAGTCGTCGGTGAGCGTCAGAGGCTTGTCGTCGGCGAGCTTCTTCCACAGGCTGTCGGCATCCTTCGTCCACACCACGCGATTGCGATCGCGCGACCATTCGGTCACGGGAACGGTCTGGGCGTAGATCTTCGCGGTGTCGAGATCCTTAAGCGCGGCACCCAGGCCCACGAGTACGCCGGCATCGGCCAGACCATCGCTCATCTTCAGCGACTGAATGCCGGCGGTGGCCAGCTGATACAGCTGGTTGGTCTGGGTGAACAGATTCTTGCTGGAGGCCTCGCGCAGCAGCGATTTGACCAGATACTGCTGTCGGGTGGTGCGCATGATGTCGGTGCCATCGCCCACGTGACGTACACGGGCATACTGTGTGGCCGCCACGCCATCGAGATGATGCAGTCCCTGCGTGAGATCGATGCCGGTCGTATCGTCCTTCATGGTCTGATTCACACAGATGTCCACGCCGCCGACGGCGTCGATCATGGAACTCAAACCAGCGAAATCGGCTACGATGAACTGCGAGATATCGAGGCCGGTCAGCGAATTGACCGCGTTGAGCGTGCAACTGGCGGCAGACGCCACATCGCCTCCAGTGGAATAGCCCAGTGCGAAAATCGAGTTGAACTGTACGTTGTACCGTGCCGGCACCGTGCCGTTGGTGGTGTTGCAACTCGGCGCGTTCACGATCGAGTCACGTGGAATGGACACGATATTGATGAAGCTGCGGTCGGCGGAGATCTGCACGATCATCGCCGTGTCGGACTGATGGTCGGTCGCCGATCCGCCGGCGCCGATCGCGGCGTTCGCCTCGCCTTCACGGGTATCCTGTCCGAGCACGAGAATATTGACGGTCTTGCCGGCGTTCGGATCGATGACCTGATTGGTCTTGACGTGCGCCTGTCCGAGCACCGCCGTCTTGCTGTCATTGATCAGCGTGAACAGATTGGTCGCCGTCGCTCCGGTCGCCGTGGCCACGAACGTGAATATGGCCACAAGAACCAGCGCGATCGTGGTCCGGAGTCTATGGCTCACCGTGTATCCAAGAGAATGGAGCGGTCGCGCGCCCCCGTGATTCGCCAGATTTGGGGCGGAGTACCTGCCTCGGGAACTGCTTGGGCGGTGTGAAGCCACGGGAACGCCTTTCTACCGGGTGTATGAAAACAACGGGGGTGCGGCAAAGCCGTCGAGACCGTAATATACAGACTCATCTTTCGACGCACATCAGGCAATACGGTACCAAAATGGGAATTGTTTACAACACCCTTCCATTAGGTACCGGTGATCATTGCACGAGTCAATGTGCTCTACCACTTCAAGTCAATATTATTGGTAACGACACCCCTTAAACTTGACAAAAACTGAGTGACAAGTGTGTAATTTACCATGTCTTCCGTACCGGAGGACATGGCACGGCATTTTTGGGAGGTTTCGACATGTGGGGAGTGTTCGGCGATTCCCAAAAAGGCGACGATTCCGACTCCGCCACACCGGA
Organism: Bifidobacterium sp. UTCIF-39; assembly: GCF_006408715.1. Taxonomy (NCBI): domain Bacteria; kingdom Bacillati; phylum Actinomycetota; class Actinomycetes; order Bifidobacteriales; family Bifidobacteriaceae; genus Bifidobacterium; species Bifidobacterium sp. UTCIF-39. Next base: position 163,495 of record NZ_JEOG01000005.1, read on the forward strand.
GTCCGCCGAACGTGCCCTGTTCGAGCTCTGGGGGCTGTTTGACGCCGACGAAGACGTGTCATGGCAGCACAAGGCACTGTGCGCCCAGACCGATCCCGAAGCCTTTTTCCCGGAAAAGGGAGGATCCACCCGGGATGCCAAGCGTGTGTGCGCCCAGTGCGAAGTGCGGGAGCAATGTCTCAAGTGGGCCATTGACCATGATGAACGATTCGGCATCTGGGGCGGGATGAGCGAGCGCGAACGTCGCCGATATAAGAAAGAACATGGTAAAGAACAGGCCTGACGGATACGCCGTGTTCGCCCGGGTTGTCATACAGTGGAGAAGATGAAATCTGTTATGGACGAGGCCCAAGGCATTCAGGAGACGGTCGGCTCCGTACTTTCCGGCCACCGGGCGCAAACCGGACAGGAGGTGGATTCCGCCGTGGCGGCGGTGATCTGCGTGGAATCCGATATCCGATTCCTGCCCGACACGCTCAGCGCCGTGCTGGCGCAGCGTACACTGCCCGGCATCATCGTCATCGCCGACTGCACCGGGGAAACGAAAACCTCCGTGCGATGCGCATTCCGACTGGCGACGCCGGTCTACGGATCATATGACGACGAACATGCGAGCATGGTCCATGACGTCGATATCCAGATCGTCAGTGCGGAAGGAGCCGTCACATTCGGCGATGCCGTCAGCCGCGCACTCGATCATGCCCGTCTGACGGCGGCGATCCGCGCACTTTGGCTCCTGCACGACGATTCCCGTCCTGCCGATGACTCCTGTCTCGACACCATGCGCGAAGCCTGGCGCAACGCCCCCACCGCATCCGTGCTTGGATGCAAGCAGATATCCTGGGAAGGCGACCACCTCCACGACGTCGGCTACTACGCCACACGGCGACACGGCATCGCATCCCTCGTGGTCGACGGCGAACCCGACCAGGAACAGTACGACGCCAGACAGGACGTCTACGCGGTCGATCTCGCCGGCGCCCTCATATCCCTCCAGACGTGGATGGAGCTCAACGGCACCAGTCCGCAGATGGGAACATTCGCCGAATCCGCCGATTTCTGCAGGCGCGTCTGTCTCTCCGGCGGCCGTGTGCTGATCGTGCCTCGCAGCGTCATCCGACACCGTCGTGCGCGATTCGAAGGGCTGCGCACCCATACCGGTCATTCCACCGGCAGCCACACCTCCATCAACCCGTACGCCATGAAGGTCGATGCGCGCGAGCGCTACCGGTTCACCGACATCCGCGGCATCATGTGGCTGCCCACATGGCTCCTGCGCTTCCTCATGTCATTCATCCTCGCCTTCACCCAGTTGGCGGGCAAGCGTCCATACGAAGCGCTTTGCGAACTCGGCGCACCCTGGCGCACCCTGCTCTGGATGCCTAGGGGAGCGTCCGCCCGAGGCAAGGTGGCCAGACAGTCCTCCATGAGTCTGCGACAGCTATCCGTACTTGTCGCCAGGCGCGATCAGCTCGCACAATGGCGGGAACGCAGCAGCGCCTTCGCCGACTCGCAGGGCACCACGCTGCTCAGCCCGCTGGCCCTCGCGCACCTGCGTGCACAGCGCCGTCGCCGTACACTCTGGGTAAGCATCATGATGATCCTGTCGCTCATCGCCGGCATTCTGGCCAATATCAGCGTCCTTACCTCGCTGACCTCGGGAACGTCCTTCCACTCCGCGACCCTTGTCCCGTCCTCCGCCAGCCTTGCCCAGATCGCCGAGGCCGCCACTGGCGTCTTTACCTACGCCAACGGTCCGGGAACCACAGCGCCACCGGCGCCGTTCCTGTTGATCCTTATGGCCCTTACCACGATCGCATTCGGTCATGTCACCGTGGCCATGGCGCTGATCATCCTCCTTGCCGCGCCGTTCTCCGCCCTTTCCTTCTGGGCGCTTGCCGGTATTTTCACCCGTTCCAATTCGGTGCGTGTGGCCACGGGCCTGCTGTGGTGCATGCTTGGTGGCATGTTGGGGCTTTACGCGCAGGGCAATCTGCCGATGCTCATGGTGATGGTCTTCCTGCCGGCGGGCATGGCGTTCGTGTTCCGCGCGGTAGGCATGTATCACACCGAGGCGGTGCTCACCCCTACGGCATCCGTGCAATCCGCCGGACTGGCCTCGCTGTGTCTGGCCGTGGTCGTGGCCTCCGAACCGCAGCTGGTGCTGCCGCTCGTCGTTGTATTTCTTGCGTTCCTGATCATGGTGCGTTCGCACCGGGTGATGCTGCTGCTCATCCCGGTGCCGGGCGCATTTCTGCTGGCTCCTACGTTGCTCAACGTGGTGTTGAATCTCAACTCCGGTTCATATCGTCAGCTGTTTGCCGACATGATGCTGCCGGAGTCGTCCGTGAATGGATCGGTGCGTGCCTCGAATCTGCTGGGAATTCTCGGCGAGACGCTTGGCGTCGCCCCCACCGCGAATTCCTCGACATGGGCCATGCTGCGCGTGCCGGAGTCCGCCGCCGTGCTGGCCACGGTGATCTTGGTTATGGCGGTTGCCGTGGTAGCCCTGTTCCTTCCGTTCGCGTTACGCGCGTCACGCATGATGTGGACCATCGGCTTGACGGGCGCACTGACCATCATCGTCGCGGTGCGCGTGGCCGTTGCCCCGGGACAAGACGGACCGATTGCCGGCACGGCTCTGCCGGGCGTCGCATTCATGATGGTCGGCATGTTCTCCTGCCTGTGCATTGTCGCGGGACGCGCCGTGCGCCCGTTCTCTTCGCTGCTGGTGCGTGATGGCGACGATTCCGCGGCACGCATCGAATCACGTCATCGAAGCTTCTACGGCCGTCGCAATCTCATCATCGTGGCACGCGCGACTCTGGTCGTGCTGCTGGCGGCATGCCTGGGACTCTGGGGCTCGATCTGCGGCGTGAGAGTGCAGCAGGGGGCGCATCTGAATGTGCAGAACCATGAGCTGCCGTTGATCGCGCAGGACTATCTGGCCGCGAATCCGGGCCATCGCATCCTTGCACTGAATGCGGAGTCGTCCACGGCGGTTGACTACTCGTACATGCGCAGCGGACGCGGTGATTTCATCGACAATTCCCCGGCCATCAACGCGCGCGCCGTGTCCCAGCCCTTGGACCAGACTGCTGAGAAGGTGTCCAAGGCCGCGGCGAGCCTGCTGCAGAACAACGATGATTCCGCTGTAGCCACTTTGGCGTCACTGGGTATCGGCGGCATATATGTTCCATATTCCGATGATTCCGCCAACCGTGATCTGGTGGCGAATATTCTCGCAAGCGGCGGTACCCAGTCCGTGGTGAGCAACGAAGCGGGAACCTACGTGCGGCTCACCACCGCGTCCGGCGACGATATCAGTATGGATACGGGTGCCGAATCGCGTGCGCTGTCCGATGGATGGCGTCTGGCATGGGTATGGTGCATGGGCGTGGTCGTGGTGCTGTACTGCATCGTCGCATTCCCGAGATTCCGTCGAATCAACATCAATGGGGGACAGGCATGAGCAGATCAACACGGTCGGGCGCCGCCCGCCGATCCCGTAGCGTGTGGGGCACCGTGGGCAAGGTGTTCGTCTCCTCGGTCACGGCGATACTCCTGTTGGCGGTATTCGGCCTGCTTGCTGTCCTGACGCCGTCCGATCACCTCATTGACGGCTCGGACGCGCGTTCCGGTTCCCATACGATCAGTGTGGGGCAGACCATGCTGCAGTCCTACTGCCCGGCGCGCATGCAACTGGCTGACACCGAATCGTATGGCGACTCCGCGTATCAGATCTCGGAGGGCAATATCGTCGGCAAGGCGAGATTTGCCGCATTCGGCTCCATGTATAGCACCGCCGTCACCTCGCTCAACGGCGATGACAAGCATGACACGCCGGACATTGATCTGACCGATCAGACGAAGGCGTTCGTATACGGATCCGATGCGGGCGCTGATCCGCTGCTGCTCACGTCCAGGATGCTTGATGTGAGCAAAGGATCCGGTGTGGCCTCTTCCGTGGCCTCCTGGGCCACTGAAGGCGACCTGCAGGGATTGTCCTCCGTGCAATGTGTGAATCCTCAGCTTCGGCAGTCGTTCCTGCTGCCTGCCACGCAGACCGGGTGGACCCAGCAGCTTGTGCTGGCCAACCCGACGGAAAAATCAACGACCGTGTCGATGAGCATGTGGGGTACCGGTTCCGCGCAAGCCATCGCATCCTCCACCGACAGCAAGGTGACCGTGGCGGGCAAATCACAGACCGTGGTCGATGTCTCCGCCGCCGCACCTGCACAGGATGGTCTGTATCTGTCGCTGACGAGTAGTGGCGCACCGGTGTCGGCCGTGGTGCGTGTGGTCCATGCCGAGGGGCTCACTCCAAGGGGATCCGACTACGCGACCCCGTTGCCGGCCACAGCAGCCACCGACACGACGATCGCGGGCGTCGGCGGTGGACAGGACGTCATGGTGAATCTGTACTCCGACCAAGACGGTGACGTGACGTTGTCGTGGATCACCGGATCCGGCACATCGGAGGCGAAGAAGGACACGGTGACCGCCAACACGGTCAAGTCCATCGGACTCGGCAAGGCTCCCGATGACGCACTCGGATTGCGCGTGGAAAGCGGTTCCGCGATGTATGTGTCGGCGATCTGCTCGCAATCGTCTGACAATCAGACCGATTTTTCGTTGGCCAATGGCGTTGTCGCCGTTGCGTCGGGTGCCGTTGCCATTCCTGACGGAGTGGACGCCACACTGGCCATGGTGAATACAGCCGACCAGACGGTCACGACGAAACTTACCGGATACGGTGACGACGGCACGCAGAAGGGCGAGAAGGAGATCACGATCGAACCCCACAAGGCAGTGTCGATCAAGCCGAGCGAGATCGCCGATGGCGTTGTGGCGGTGACCATGAGCGATGACAAGGCGTCCATCGTCTGGTCCGCCATGATCGGCGTCAATGCAGTGAACGATGCGCATCTTGCGGGTCTTGGCGTGATCGGATCGTCGAGCCTCATGCCAGCTCAGGCACAGGTGCGAGCCGATCAGTCACTGTCCGTTGTCAAATAGTCGTCCAGTCGAATAGACGACTAGTCGAATAGTCGTCCGGCAGTCCGGCCGTGAGTGTTCCGACAGCCGGATCAGAGTCCCCAGTCCGGGTCGATGTCCTCGGGATGACGGCCGGTCAGATCGGCAAGCCGCGCCACGATCTCGTCACGGATGAGGAACTGCATGTCCAGCCGGCTCTGGCTCCGCTGCTCGATCGGCTTGCGGTACAGCACGATGCGGGCGGGGGAGCCATGTTCGGCGGGGAACGACTGAGACAGGAACGCCCGTTTCATCTCCCATGACACCGGACCCGACGGGGGGACATCCTCCACTGCGCATTCCGTGTTCTTCAGCAGTTCCGGCCAGGCGGCGTTAAGACGCTTCAATTGGGCCACCACCATGCCGTCGAATGTCCCGGATTTGGTGCGATACCGGGGCATGCGAATTCCGAAGGTGGCCTGTCGGATGCCTCTGCCATGACGGTTTCGATAGATCTTGTGCTCCCAGGGCAACACGGTGCCGCTGGCACGTAACAGTGAAGTGAAGTCGGATTCCTTGGTCATGAGGATATACACTAGCCGGCAGTGCTGATGTTGGGCATATGCCTGAGCGACTGTGCCTAAGTTGTGTCTGGGTGCCTCCGGCGGACATGCTGGCAGGCGTTGTGAACAATGACATGCGTCCCACCTTCCGGTGTGGTTGTTGTGCGATAATGCTGAAATGCAGACGTCCGTCGTGGACGCCTATGGGTGTCGAAGGAGGATGTGATGGGCGACGTGATGATTCACCGCTGGGATGATGTGGATTATGACCGGCTGGCCGGGATGATCGATGCCATTGGATTCGATCTGGACACGACGCTCGCCAAATCGAAGACTCCGATGACCGCCGACATGGCTGCGGCCTTTGCCGAACTGACCCATCATATTCCCTGCGCCGTGGTGTCCGGGGGAAAGTACCATCTGTTCACCAACCAGATCCTTGCCATGATCGGGGACATGGCGGATCGTGACAACCTGCATCTGATGCCCACCAGCGGTACGCGGTATTATGCCTGGGACGGTTCCGAATGGCGTTGCCAATATGCGCATGATCTCAGTCCCGAGGATCGTGACGCGGCTATCGAATCGCTGACCAGACACGCCAAGGAACAGGGACTATGGTTGCCTGACGATCGTATCTGGGGCGACCGTCTGGAGGATCGAGGCAGCCAGATCACCTTTTCCGCATTGGGGCAGCTTGCTCCGGTGGACGCCAAGGAGGCGTGGGATCCGGACCGTGCCAAGAAGAACAGGCTCGCGGCCGCCGTGGCTGCCGATCTTCCCCAGCTGACCGTCCGATCCGGCGGATCGACCAGCGTGGACGTGGTCGCCAAAGGCATCGATAAGGCCTACGCCATGCGTCAGCTGTCAAGTATCCTTGATGTTCCCGTGTCCCGTATCGCGTTCATCGGCGATCGTATGGATCCGGACGGGAACGATTACCCCGCAGCGGTGGCGGGCGCGTATGCGATCCGTGTCTCCTGTCCCGATGACACGCTTGAAGCAATCCGTCGACTGATTGCCGCGTTGTCGGTGAATGATTGACGGTGGCGCGATGACTCGGATGGCTGAAGAATCTCGGATGGCTGAGGAATAGAGAAGGATCATGAGTACGCATCCCAGCCGTGTTGATCAGACCGGTCTGTGCCAGGCATGGCGTGGCATGGCCGGTCTGGGACGGGAGATGCGTGATTTGCTGCTTCCTCGCGGCTGTGCGGGCTGTGATCGTCCTGATACGGTGTTGTGTGAATCCTGCGTCGATCTGTTCGATCATGATGTCATTCGGTCCATGCCGACGGCGGTGATGGCCTCCGGACGTGTGCATGCCTGCGGCATCTATCGGGGAGCGGTCCGCCGTGCCGTACTGATGTGGAAGGATCACGACGATCAGGAGCTCGACGGAGAGTTCGCCGTCATGATTGCCCGTTGCCTGCTACGCAGCAACGAATTCGACGGTTTCCAGAATCAGCGCAATATGATTGCGGTGGTGCCGGTGCCATCGGCACGGTCGTCCATGCGCAGGAGGGGACGTTTTCACACGGTTCTGCTTGCGCAGGCGGTGGCGGATGGGCTTCGTCTACGGGGCGTACCGGCACGCTGCGCACCGGCGTTGAGCATTACGGGCACGACGGCGAAATCGGTGCAGTCCAGCAAAGCCGGCGAGCGTGCGAATCGATTGCGTAATCGGCTTCATGTGAATCGAGATCTGCTGCAGGACTGCAGTGCAGCGGTGTTGGTCGACGACATCATCACCACAGGATCGACGATCCGCCAGTGTGCGAAGGCGCTGAACAACGCAGACATGCATGTCCATACGGGGTTTATGCTTGCCGCCGTGCCAGCGCCTTCGGAACGCTGATCAATGGTTGTAATGGTTGTTCATCGACTACTCATCGTCGATGGTGGGATATTTGGGCAGCTCGATCTCGAAGTTCGCCCCTCGAGGATCGGGCACCACGTTTACGGTTCCACCATGCAGGCCCGCCGCCCAGCGGGCGATGGACAGTCCGAGGCCGGTGCCGCCTGAACCGGTGCCCGGGCGTCCCGTACCTTTGACATACCGGCGGAAAATGTCATTGCGCGCTTCTTCTGGTATACGGGACCCATAGTTCACCACATTCGTGATGACCGTACCGCGTTCTTCGTTCTCATGCGTTTCGATGAGCACCTCGGTGCCATCGGGGGAGTGTTTGAGCGCATTCGCGATGACGTTGGTGAACAGCTGACTCAGCCGGTTCGGGTCACCCTCCATCCGCAGATGTTCCGGTACATCGACGTGAATGGTATGACCGTGGCCGCCGTCCGCGATCTCCAGCGGTTTGACGGTGTCATCGATGAATTCGGCGAAGTCGAAGGGCTCGATTTCAAGACTCGCGGCACCGGCCTCCACACGGGACATGTCAAGCAGGAACGCGATGAGATCGGACAGCTTGTGCGTTTGATCGAGAATTCCCTCCAGATTGGCGGGCGTAGGCTCCACTACGCCATCGGCCATATTCTCCACCAGTGCCTGCAGGGCGGATACGGGTGTGCGGAGCTCATGACTGACGTTGGCGACCATGTCGCGGCGCATCTGGTCGGCGTGCTGCAGCTCCTCGGCCATTTCGTTGAAGGACCGGGCGAGCTGTCCCACCTCGTCACGGCTGTCATTGGCGCTTTCCACGCGTACGGTGTAGTCGCCCGCCGCCATGGCCTCGGCCGCATCGCGCATCTGCCGAAGCGGAGCCGTGAGCCCGTGGGCGAAGAAGTAGGTGATGCCCAAGGCCACCACCAAGGTCAACGGCATGGCGAGCCAGCCGCTCCAACCCCATTTAAGGAAGTGCCAGGCCAGAACGAATGCTATGGCGGTGGACAGGGTGATCAGGATGCTCAGCTCGGCCTTCAGGGAACTGAACATGCCGATCGGGCGATCCCTCCAACGGTCCAGCTTGGCCGTCAGACCTTGCGACTCGCCGCTCCGACGCACGGGTCGTGACTGACGTGCCGGCTTGCCCTTACTTGGCTTCTGGCGGTTCAAAGGCATAACCCACACCATGTACCGTGCGAATGAGCTCAGGGCCGAGCTTGTGACGCAGGGCCTTGACATGAGAGTCAACGGTTCGGGTACCGGACGCATCGACCCAGTCCCAGACCTCTTCGAGCAGCTTTTCGCGGGTAAGCACCGACTTGGGACGTCGGGCGAGTGTGGCAAGCAGATCGAATTCGGTGGGGGTCAGATGCACCTCGGTGCCGTCGAGCGTCACGATGCGCTGGGCGGGGTCGATCACCAGCGTGCCGAAATCGAGAATCTTCTCGTTTTCCGAGTTCTTGGCGATGACCTTGGCCCGTTCGACGCGACGCAGCAGCGCCTTGCAGCGGGCGATGAGCTCGCGCATGGAGAAGGGCTTGGTCATATAGTCGTCGGCTCCCGCGCCCAAACCGATCACCTTGTCGGCCTCGTCATCGCGGGCGGTGAGGATCAGCACCGGGACGGGACGGCTGGCCACGATACGCTTGGTGGCCTCGAGACCGTCCATCACGGGAAGCATGATGTCCATGATCACCAGATCGGGCTTGAGCTGGTTCGCGGCCTGTACCGCGCTTGCGCCGTCCCCGGCGACACGGGCATTCCAGCCTTCCGCGGTCAGTCGTTGGGCGATCGCGGTGGCCAGTGTGGGTTCATCCTCGACCACGAGGATCGTACGTCTGGAGGTGTGTGCATCGATAGTGTTCATTATTGCCTTATATCACCTTGTGTTGCCATGTCTGTTGACCACCATCATACGTAAGGCCAGGAAAAGAATCCTGGCCTTACGCTAACGGATGCCGCGTCCGGAAGGATCGGGTGCGGCGGTGATTGTCACTCCTGAGGCTTGAGGAACAGGGCTCCCAGAGCCGGAACGGTGATCTTCACCGAGTAAGGACGGGAATGGTATTCCTCCTTCTCCGCCTCGATGTCGGTGTTGGAGATGCCCGATCCGCCGTACTTCTCGTCATCGGTGTTGAGGATCTCGACCCACTTGCCGCCCTTGGGCAACGGCACCTGATAGTCGGACCATGCCGAACCGGAGAAGTTGACGATCACCACGATCGGGTTGCCTTCCTTGTCCAGACGCATGAAGCTCAGGACATTGTGGTCGGCATCGTCGCTGGTGAGCCACTGGAATCCGGAGGGCTCGAAGTCCTGGCTCCAGAATTCGGGACTCTTGCGGTACAGTTCATTCAGATCGGCGACGAACTTCTGCACCCCCTGATGATCCGGCCAGTTGAGGGCGTCCCAATCGACGGAGGACTTGTAGTTCCATTCGCCGTACTGGGCGATCTCGTTGCCCATGAAGGTGAGGTTCTTGCCCGGATGCGCCCACTGATAGGCGAACAGGGCCCTCACACCAGCGTACTTCTGCCAGTCGTCGCCCGGCATCTTGCCGAACAGCGCGCCCTTGCCGTACACGACCTCGTCATGGCTGATCGGCAGCACGTAATGCTCCGAATAGGCGTACATCATCGAGAACGTGATTTCGCCATGATGCCACTTGCGGTTGATCGGGGCCTCATGCAGGTACTCGAGCGTATCGTGCATCCAACCCATGTTCCACTTCAGTCCGAAGCCCAGACCGCCTTCGGACGTCGGAGCGGTCACGCCCGGCCATGCCGTGGATTCCTCGGCGATCATCATGGTGCCGGGGTAGCGGCCGTATGCGGTGGAGGTGGCCTCCTTGAGGAATGCGATGGCCTCAAGGTTCTCGCGTCCGCCGTAGATGTTCGGACGCCACTGGCCGTTCTCACGGCTGTAGTCGAGGTAGAGCATCGAGGACACGGCGTCCACACGCAGGCCGTCGACGTGGAATTCGTCAAGCCAGTAGCAGGCGTTGGCCACCAGGAAGTCACGTACTTCGTTACGTCCGAAGTTGAACACGTACGTGCCCCAGTCGGGATGCTCGCCGCGCAGCGGATCCGGGTCCTCGTACAGCGGCGTGCCATCGAATCGGGCGAGTGCGAAGTCGTCCTTCGGGAAATGGGCAGGGACCCAGTCCACGATCACGCCGATGCCCGCCTGATGGAAGGCGTCGATCAGCGCCTTGAGATCGTCCGTGGTGCCGAGACGCGACTGCGGAGCATAGTAGCCGGTGACCTGATATCCCCACGATCCGGTGAATGGATGCTCGGCGAGCGGCATGAACTCCACATGGGTGAAGCCCATCTTTTTGACGTAGGGAACCAACTCGTCGGCGAGGGTACGGTAGGTCATACCCACCTTCCAGGAACCGGCATGGACCTCGTAGATGCTGATGGGACCGGCATGCGGATCGACGGTGCGGCGACGCTCCATCCATTCGTCGTCATGCCATTCATGCTTGGAGTCCACGACGATGGATGCGGTCTCCGGCGGTACCTGATGCTGGCGCTCCATCGGGTCGGCCTTCTGCTTCCATTCGCCGTTGGCGTTGAAGATCTCGTACTTGTAGCGCTCGCCGGCACCGATGCCGGGGATGAAGATCTCCCAGATGCCGGAGGAACCAAGCTCGCGCATGGCAAACTGACGGCCTCCCCAGGAGTTGAAGTCGCCGACCACGCGAACGGCGCGGGCGTTGGGGGCCCATACGGCGAAGGCGGTGCCGGACACGGTGGTGTCGGAGGAGCCGTCCGGTTCTCCCATGACGTCGTCGTACGTGTGCACGTGGGCGCCAAGCACCTCCCATAGACGCTCGTGACGTCCTTCGCCGAACAGGTACATATCCATGTCCCCGACGGTGGGCATGTAGCGATAGGGGTCATCGGCCAGCGAGGACGATCCGTCCTCGTATTCGGTCCTTACACGATAATCAGGTACGGCATATCCGTCGTCGGTCTTGTCCGCCGGTACGACGGCCACGAACACGCCGTTCCACTCATGCCAGGCCTGCCATTCCCCGTTCTGGGTGATGATGGTCACGGTCTTGGCGAGGGGCTTGAGCACGCGCACGGTGGCGAAGCCTTCGCCGTCCTCTCCGTTGAGGTGCGCACCGAGAATGGTGTGCGGGTTGTAGAAGACGCCATTGCTGACGGCATCCAGGGCTGCCTGGTCGACTTTGACGGGCTGCGGGATGTTTTCATGTGTGTTTGTCATACCAAAAGTGTACGTAGACCCCCGCATAAAATCGTTCATCTCCGTGCCGGGTTTGAACGTTCATACCCGGGTGTCTCCTTGATTTCCCGTCATTCTGGGCGACACGCCGTGAAGGTCTGAGATGTCCCGATGGCTGGTTCCGCGAGTGTCTTGATGGGGGAATTCGTTGTCGTCCATGCGATATGCGAATATGAAATGTCTTCTGTAATCATTTGGAGGGGCTGTCTTTATGAGTTATCAGGTTGGCGATACCGTTGTCTACCCGCGCCATGGCGCCGCGAAGATCGTTGAGATCACCGAAAGGGAGATGAACGGAGTCAAGCGCACGTATCTCAAGCTTTCCGTGCTGTCCTCTGATGGTCTTGTCATCCAGATTCCCGAGGAGAACGTCAAGAAGGTCGGCGTGAGGGATGTCGTCGACGGCAAGGCCGTTTCCAAGGTGTTCGAGATTCTTCGTACGCCGATCGTCGAGGAGAAGACCAACTGGTCCCGTCGTTACAAGCTCAACGTGGAGAAGATCGCCACCGGCGATGTGAACAAGGTCGCTGAGGTCGTCAGGGATCTTGCGCAGCGCGACGACGACGAGCATGGACTGTCCGCCGGCGAGAAGCGCATGCTTACCAAGGCTCGCAACATTCTCACCTCCGAGATCTCGCTCAGCGAAAAGCTCAGCGAAGAGGAGACCCAACGTCTGCTTGATGTCAATCTCGGCTACCGTGATCCCGAGCCGGGGGATGAGAAGCATCACACCAAGGCACCCAAGGAGCCCGCGTCCGAAACGCTCGCCCGCATCGAGGCCGAGGCGAAGGCGTCCAAGGGCAAGAAGAAGTCGACCCGCAAGGCCAAGTGATGATCGAACCGACCGCGATGCGCGTTGGACAGGGGTTTGATGCGCATCGCTTTGCGGAACCGGGCACACACCGGCCGCTGTGGCTGGCATGCTTGCGCTGGACCGATGATGAGCATCGTGGCGTAGAAGGCATTGATGGGGACTCCGACGGCGATGTCGCCGTTCATGCGGTGATCGACGCCGTCTTGTCGGCCTGCGGTCTGGGGGATATCGGCTCCATGTTCGGGGTCGGGGCTGACTCCTCGGGTGCAGGTATGCACGGGTACCACATGCTGCGTATGGTTCGAGACCGCGTGCAGCATGAGGGCTGGCGCATCGTCAATGTATCGGTTTCCATCATCGGTAATGCTCCACGTATCGGACGCCGACGTGAGGAGGCATGCAGGGCCATGACCGAAGCGCTTGGCTCTCCGGTGACCATCGTCGCCACCACCACGGATGGCATGGGATTCATCGGCCGTGGCGAAGGTATCGCCGCCATCGCCACGGCATTGGCTATGCCACTCGCGTCGTCCGTTGATTGATCGATTGATCAACGTGATAGTGCTCTCGCCAAGTATCGGCTGAACGAAGAATGGGGACGGTAGACGTCCCCATTCGAATATCTGTTATCAGTGCTTCCTGCCGCACACCACTCGTGCTATACCCCACATCAGGGTGCTGAGCGTCACGATGACGAAGCTGGGCGGAGTGGGGAACATGGCCGACAATACCAAGCCGCCCCAGATGCTGACCAGACACAGCAGGCACGACACCACGATGGCCGCGAACGGCGAACGGGTGATCATCGAGGCCGTGGCGGCAGGCGTAACAACAAGCGCGAAGATCAGCAGGGTGCCCACCGCGGGTACCGCAACGGTGATCACTCCCGCCATGATGGCCATGAACAGCACATTCATCAGCGAGATCGGCACGCCCTTGGCACGCGCCACCTGCTCGTCAAGCGAGCTGAACAGCAGCGGCCGGTATACCAGGGCCAGCACAGCCAGCAGCAGTACGTCGAAGATCGCGAACCCGATGATCTGACCATCGGTGATCGTAAGGATCGAACCAAACAGGATTGACTGCATCTGCTGCGACGCGCTGGAGGAAAGTCGGGCGAAGAACAGACCCAGACCGGTGGCGAACGCCAGTACGGTTCCCGTGGCGATCTCGCGTTCGGACACCTTCTTGCCCAGCGCTCCGATCACCAGCGCGCCGCCGAGCGCGAACGCCCCGAGACCGAGGGAGACGGGCAGACCCAGCAACACCGCACCGGTGGCACCGGGCAGACCGATATGAGCCAGTGCATGTGCCGCGAAGGTGGAGTGCCGTGTGATGGTGAAGTATCCCATGATTCCAGCGGCTACGGCGATGAGCAGGCCGGCCTCGATGGCATTCGTCATGAAGGGCGCGGTAAGCACCGACAGCCATTCGGGATCGAAAGCGAATGTGACCTTCATCGTGCGTTCTCCTTCGGCAGGTTCGTATGGTGGTGCTCGTGGAAATGCGCCGCCTCGGTTGCATCGTGGGTATCCTGATCGCGTTCGTCGGGTTCCAGCTTGCGGTCGGGAGTGACGAACATGTCGCCCTGCGGCGTGGTCACCACTTCGATGCGGGTGCCGTACAGATGGGTGAGCAGATCGGAGTCGAGTACCGAGCTGATGGGGGAGTAATGCGGGTGTCCGTCAAGCAGGTAGATCGCGCCGGTGAGAATGGGCAGCAGCATGTTGAGATCGTGGGCGACCACCTGAATGGTCATGCCCCACTCCTGATTCAGACGGGCCAATAGTTCCACCACGGCACGCTGGCTGGCCATATCGAGGTTTGCCAGCGGCTCGTCAAGCAGCAGCAGCTTCGGGCCGCCGACCAGCGCCTGTGCGATGGCCGCGCGCTGGCGCAGACCGCCGGACAGCTCATTAAGCCGATAGTCGGCTTTGTCCGCCAGGCCGACGAACTCCAGCACCTGCTGTGCTCGGGCCTTTTCCTCCCTGGTGACGAAGTGAATGCCGAATCGTGTGCCGGTAAGTCCCAGAATCACCGACTGTCGCGCGGTGATGTTCGAATCCAGCCCTGCAATATATGACTGCGGTACATAGCCGATCTTGGCGTTGTTCTGGCCTGCGGGGCGTCCCATGACGGTGATGGAGCCCGAATGCAATGGCACCAAACCGAGTTCGGCATCCAAAAGCGTGGTCTTTCCCGCTCCGTTGGTGCCGACGATGGCGGTCACCGTTCCAGAGGGAATGGCAAGGTTGCCGTGCGACCAGATGACCTTTCCTCCGCGACGGACCTCGGCGTCGCTGAGCACCACGGCGTCCGTTGCGGCGTTGTCCGAGGTTGGGATGGATTGGACGTGCGTTGCTGACATAATGCACCTCTGACGATAATCATACTACTGCTATTGAGAATAATAATCAGTATTTGATGAATTCGTCCAATCGCGACGTGTCAGTGACCGTCGGTGGCGGTGTGATGGACGTGCGCCGGCGATGAGGTGATGAATGGTCATCATGACTGACCACGACCAACCATGATCACCCATGACTGACCACGACCAACGACAGGGGCGCCCGATGACGAGGCGCCCCTGGAGCCACTATTGCCGCATGCCATCAGGCCATGCGTTCGGCGATGTCCACCACATTGCTCAGCAGCATGGCACGGGTCATCGGCCCCACGCCGCCCGGATTCGGCGTATATGCGGCGCATACCTCCCGCGCTGCCGGATCCACATCACCCAGAATCCTGGACTTTCCCGTCTCCGGATCGGTTACGCGGCTGACGCCCACGTCCACGAGCACGGCATCCGGTCGTACATCCTCGGGCTTGACGAAGTGGGCGCTGCCCATCGCCGCGACGATCACGTCGGCCGACCGCATGATCTCGTGGATGTTCGTGGTGCCGGTGTGGCACAGCGTCACCGTGGCGTTGATCTCCTTGCGGCTGATCAGCAGACCGATGGTTCGACCGATGGTGATGCCACGACCCAGCACCACAACATGCTTGCCGTTGAGATCGATATTGTTCATGGACAGCAGCTCCACGACGCCACGAGGCGTGCACGGCAGCGGTGTGGTCAGCTCCCCTCGTGGATGCAACACCAGTTCGCCGAGATTGTAGGGATGCATGCCGTCCGCATCCTTCTTCGGATCGATCAGGTCGATTGCCGCATTCTCATCGATGCCCTTGGGCAGGGGCAGCTGCACGATGAAGCCCGTGCACGCCGGGTTCTCGTTCAGCCGTTGGATTGCCGACGCGATGTCGTCGAAACTCGCATTCGCGGGAAGCTCCTCGGCGATGGAGGCGATACCCACTTCGGCACAATCGCGGTGCTTGCCCGCCACATACTTGACGCTTCCCGCGTCGTTCCCGACCAGCAGCGTGCCCAGTCCGGGGGTGATCCCCTTGGATTTCAGCTGTTCCACGCGCCGTGCCAGGTCTGCCTTGATGGTGGCCGACGCCTGCTTACCGTCCAATCGAAGTGCCATCGATTCGCTCCTTGTTCTGTATAGCTTCACAGCGTCAATAACGCGTCCTGTCACGATACTCCGCATCATGGGCTATCGTGAAATCATTCCACAGAACGGAATCATGTCATGGTCGCGCTCCAGTGCGGACTGTGCCTGTGGGAGTGGTTGTGTGGACGACAGCGTATGGATGACCCGGAGGAAGTCATGACGTTTTCCGCGAAAATAGGCAGAGTGGCCGCCGCGGCGGTGGCCGCCGTCATCATGTTCTCGACCGCGGGGTGCGGCTCGACCGCATCCGATGGCGCCAGCGCCACTTCCTCGCCGTCCGGTGATGACGTCATCACGGTGGTCGCATCGATCAATCAGTGGGGCATGCTCGCCAAGGAGATCGGAGGAGACAAGGTCGACGTCGTTTCGATTCTCGGCACCACCAATGTCGACGCCCACGATTTCGAACCGCAGACCAGCGACATCGCCGCCATCTCCAAGGCCTCGGTGCTTGTCGTCAACGGCGCTGGATACGACGAGTGGGCGACCAAGGCGACGACCGGTGCGCAGTCCGTGGTGAATGCCGCCGACACCGTTGGCGCGTCGGACGGCGACAACCCGCATCTGTGGTTCTCCAGTGACGCGCGCACCGCGGTCGCCAAAGAGATAGCCGAGGCCTACGGCAAAGCCGCGCCATCGTCGAAGTCATATTTCTCCCAGCGTCTCGCCACCTGGACGAAAAGCGAGAATGAGCTCGAATCGAACATGGCGGTCTTCTCCAAGAACCATCCCGGAGCCACGTACGCCGCCACCGAATCCGTGGCCTACTATCTGATGAGTGATCTGAAGTTCACCGATGTCACTCCTCAGTCATACGCCCAGGCCATGCTCAACGAAAGCGAACCGGCTCCCGCGGATGTGCAGAAGATGCAGAAGGTCCTCACATCCGGCAAGGCCTCCCTGCTGATCAACAATCCGCAGGAGCAATCCGACATGACGGCAATGGTCACCAAGTCCGCGGATGATGCCGGCGTGCCGGTGGTCGACGTAACCGAACAGGTGCCCGAAGGCATGACCGGACTGATCGCTTGGATGAACTCGCTGATCTCGCAGTTCGACAAGGCGCTCACCGAGGATTCCGCCACGGACGATGCCACGTCCCAGCCGACGGAGTCGTCATCGCAACAGCCGTCGGATTCGTCATCGACGGGAACCGCGGAATCCTCAGGTGACAGTGATCAGTAACGTCCATTGGACAAGACGCCGCTAGGGTTCACGGTCGCGTCATGGCAGTGGCGTCGTATCGAATAACGGTTGGCTTTTCACGGGCGTGTTCGCCATGCGCGACACGCCCGGATTTATTGACCATGCGTTCGGCTAGACTATCTCCTTGTGCGTGTCCGCATGGACATGCGATAACTAAATATCGATTTTATCCACCCATCTATTAGAAAACCAGTACATTTACATGGCAGAGAACAACGCAGAGGTCACCAAGGTCGCCATCAACGACATCGGCACCGAAGAGGACTTCATCAAGGCAGTCGATTCCACCATCAAGAACTTCGATGATGGTGATCTGGTCGAAGGCACCGTCGTGAAGATCGATCGCGACGAAGTGCTCCTGGATATCGGCTACAAGACCGAGGGCGTGATCCCCTCCCGTGAGCTTTCCATTAAGAAGGACGTCGATCCCGACGACGTCGTCGAGGTCGGCGATACCGTCGAGGCACTTGTCATCACCAAGGAAGACAAGGAAGGCCGTCTGATTCTGTCCAAGAAGCGTGCCCAGTACGAGCGCGCCTGGGGCGATGTCGAGAAGATCAAGGAAGCCGATGGCGTTGTCGAAGGCACCGTCATCGAAGCCGTCAAGGGCGGCCTTATCGTGGACATCGGTCTGCGTGGCTTCCTGCCGGCATCCCTCGTCGAGATGCGCCGCGTGCGCGATCTGGCCCCCTACATCGGCCAGAAGATCCAGGCCAAGATCCTGGAGCTCGACAAGAACCGCAACAACGTGGTCCTGTCCCGTCGCCAGTACCTCGAGGAGACCCAGTCCGAAGTGCGCGAGACCTTCCTCTCGCAGCTCAAGAAGGGTCAGATCCGCGAAGGTGTCATCAGCTCCATCGTCAACTTCGGCGCCTTCGTCGATCTCGGTGGTGTTGACGGCCTGATCCACGTTTCTGAGCTCTCTTGGAAGCACATCGACCACCCGTCCGAGGTTGTCAAGGTCGGCGACAAGGTCACCGTCGAGGTGCTCGATGTCGATCTCGATCGTGAGCGTATCTCCCTGTCCCTGAAGGCCACTCAGGAGGATCCGTGGCAGCGCTTCGCTCGCACCCACGTTCCCGGCCAGATCGTCAAGGGCAAGGTCACCAAGATCGTTCAGTTCGGTGTGTTCATCTCCGTGGATGACGGCATCGAGGGTCTGGTGCACATCTCCGAGCTGGCCAACCGCCACGTGGAGAACCCGGAGACCGTTGTCAAGCCGGGCGAAGAGGTGTTCGTCAAGGTGATCGACGTCGATCTCGATCGTCGTCGTATCTCCCTGTCCCTCAAGCAGGCCAACGACTCCGTTGACATCTCCTCCGAGGACTTCGATCCGGCTCTGTACGGTATGCCGGCCGAGTACGACGAGCAGGGCAACTACAAGTACCCCGAAGGCTTCGACCCGGAGACCAACGAGTGGATCGCTGGCTACGAGAAGCAGCGCGAGGAGTGGGAAGCCCAGTACGCCGCCGCCCACGATCTGTGGGAGCAGCACAAGGAGTTCGTCGCCAAGGAGCTGGCGAACGCCGACGCCTCCGCCGCGGCCGATGGCCAGGGCGAGGCCAAGGAAGAGAAGGTGGAAGAGGTGTCCAACTACTCCTCCGAGACCGCTTCCGAGGGTACGCTCGCTTCCGACGATCAGCTGGCCGCCTTGCGCGAGCAGCTGCTGAACGAGAAGAAGTGAATTCGTTCCGTCGCATAGCTGACTAAACAGTGAAAACCCGGTTGTCATTACCTGATGGCGACCGGGTTTTTCTGTAGACTGAAAACGGTTGAGTCGAAAGCGGCCGGGCAAGGACGCCCGCGTTCGATGTGAGGAGAAGAGTATGTTCACTCGAGTGGGACTAACCGGAGGCATTGCAGCCGGCAAAAGTACTGTGGCCAAGCGCTTCGTACAGCTAGGTGCCTATGTGATCGACTATGATCAGCTTGCCAGACAGGCGGTGGCCAAAGGTAGCGAAGGCCTGGACCAGGTGATTCGTCGGTTTGGACGACGTGCCCGTGGACGGGATGGCGAGATGAACCGTGCCTGGGTGTCGGCTCATGTGTTCTCCGATCCGGACAAACTGCAGGAGCTCAACGACATCGTGCATCCCATCGTGTTCCGCGAGGCCGGGCGTCTGGAATATCAATGGCTTGACTCCCATCCCGAGCCGAAGGATGGCACCCGCAGGCTTGTGGTCCATGACATTCCGTTGCTGGTCGAAACATCGCGGTGGGATTACTTCGATGCGATCATCACCGTCGAAGCCCCCAAGGAGACCCGAATACGACGCATGATCCGCAATAGGGGAATGACGCGTGAGGAGGCCGTCGCCCGCATCAACAACCAGGCCTCACAGCAGCAGCGGTTCGATATCTGCGATTATGTGATCGATTCCACCAAACCCCTAGAACAGATGTTTGAAGATGTTGATAGGCTGTATCACGTACTGACGCATCCGTCGTACTGAGTGCGAATGCGGGTGGCAGGAGGTCGCGGCTATTGGCTGTGCATATGGTGCAGCAAGGCAGCCGTTCCTGGAGTCGCCGGAAGACATCACAACAGAGGCATGGCATGGGCTATAACATCGAACGAACCAACCGTCCCTTCGTGGTCAAATCGCCGTACAAGCCATCGGGGGACCAGCCGGCGGCCATCGAGGAACTGGCCACGCGCATCGAGAACGGCGAGAACGATGTGGTGCTCATGGGTGCCACCGGCACCGGCAAGACCGCCACGACGGCATGGCTCATCGAACGACTGCAACGTCCCACGCTCATCCTCGAACCCAACAAGACATTGGCGGCACAGCTCTGTGCGGAATTCCGCGAACTCATGCCCGACAACGCCGTGAGCTATTTCGTCAGTTACTACGACTACTACCAGCCCGAAGCGTACATCCCGCAGACCGACACCTACATCGAAAAGGATTCCAACATCAACGATGATGTGGAGCGGTTGCGCCATGCAGCGACGGCAAACCTGCTGACGCGGCGAGACTGCGTGGTGGTCGCCACCGTCAGCTGCATCTACGGACTCGGTACGCCGGAGGAATACGCCGGACGCATGCTATTCCTCAAGGAGGGGCAGGAGATCAACCGCGACGATCTGCTCCGGAAGTTCGTCGACATGCAATACAAGCGCAACGACATCGCCTTCACTCGTGGAACGTTCCGAGTGCGAGGCGATACGGTGGAGATCATCCCCGTATACGAGGAGCTGGCGGTGCGCATCGAATTCTTCGGCGACGAGATCGATCGAATCTCCACGTTGCACCCGCTGACCGGTGACGAGATCGCGCACGAGACCGAGGTCCATATCTTCCCGGCATCGCATTATGTGGCTGGTCCGGAGCGCATGCAGCATGCGCTGAAGACGATTCGCGAGGAACTTGACGAGCGTGTGGCCGTATTGAAGAAGCAGGGCAAGGATCTGGAGGCGCAGCGTCTCACCCAGCGCACCACCTATGATCTGGAGATGCTGTCGCAGATCGGCGTGTGCCAGGGCGTGGAGAACTATTCGCGACATTTCGACGGCCGTGCTCCGGGCACTCCGCCGCATACCCTGCTCGACTTCTTCCCCGACGATTTCCTGCTGGTCATCGACGAGTCGCATGTGACGATCCCGCAGATCGGCGCCATGTACGAGGGCGATGCCTCGCGCAAACGCACACTGGTGGAACACGGCTTCCGTCTGCCCAGCGCTATGGACAACCGTCCGCTCAAATGGGATGAGTTCCTTGAGCGCATCGGACAGACCGTGTACCTGTCGGCGACCCCCGGTGACTATGAGCTTGGCCTGTCCGATGGCGTGGTCGAACAGATCATCAGGCCAACGGGCCTGGTCGACCCCAAGATCGATGTCCGTCCGGTGGAGGGACAGGTGGACGATTTGCTTGGCGAGATCAAGGACCGCGTGGCGCGCAACGAGCGTGTGCTCGTCACCACACTGACCAAGAAGATGGCCGAGGACCTCACCGACTATCTGCTGGAACGTGACATCAAGGTGGAGTATCTGCATTCCGATGTCGACACGTTGCGGCGTGTGGAGCTGTTGCGGGAACTTCGTGAGGGCAAAATCGACGTGATCGTGGGCATCAACCTGCTCAGGGAGGGCCTGGACCTGCCCGAGGTTTCGCTCGTGGCGATATTGGATGCCGACAAGGAAGGCTTCCTGCGCTCCTACCGGTCGCTGATCCAGACCATCGGTCGTGCGGCACGAAATGTGTCCGGCACGGTCATCATGTATGCGGACCGTCGTACCGAGGCCATGACCAAGGCCATCAACGAGACGAATCGTCGTCGCGCGAAGCAGATCGCCTACAACACGGAGCATGGCATCGATCCGAAGCCGCTGATCAAGAAGATCAGCGATGTCAACGACATGCTGGCCAAGGAGGACGTCGACACCCAGACCCTGCTGGAGGGCGGATATCGCAATGCCAACAAGGCCGGGAACTCGCACCTCGGTGTCCCCATTGGGGGGTCTCCGGAAGAGGCCGAGCGTCGGCATCGCGACCTGCTGTCCGCGGGGCTTCCCGCTCAGGATCTGGCCGATCTCATCCGTCAGCTCAGCGAGCAGATGCATACGGCCGCCGAGCAGTTGCAGTTCGAGCTGGCCGCCAGACTCCGTGACGAAATCCGTGACCTGAAGAAGGAACTGCGACAGATGACCGAAGCGAATAAATAGCGAATAAATGTCGTGCAGCGGCGACAATTGCCATATATTGTCTATGTCCGGTTCCACTGGTCACCGATGGTCCGTATGATGGTGACCCATGGCTGAGACTCCTTTATGGTTTATGGTGAGTGCCTTCGTGGTGCTCGCCGTGTTCTTTATCGTCGATCTGCTGATCATCGGTCGTCGTCCTCATGTGCCCTCCACTGCGGAATGCGTGCGACACATCGCGTTCTTCGTGGTCATGGCGCTGATCTTCGGCGGACTCATCTGGGCCGTGGCGGGTTCCAAACCGGCCCTGGAGTTCTATTCCGGCTGGCTTACCGAATATTCGTTGAGCATCGACAATCTGTTCGTATTCGTTATCATCATGGCGAATTTTGCGGTCCCGAAGCAACTGCAGAAGTTCGTGCTGTCCATCGGCATCACGATCGCGCTGATATTGCGTGGTATCTTCATCCTGCTGGGTGCCGCCATCATCACCCGGTTCACATGGGTGTTCTTCCTCTTCGGCGCGTTCCTGCTGGTGACGGCGTTCAAACTCGCCTTCGGCAAGGACGATGACGAGGAATACCATGAGAACGCCTTGATCTCCACATTGCGCAAGGTGATTCGCATCTCCGACGAGTATGATGGCGAGCGTCTGCGCACCACCAAGGATGGCGTCAAGTACTGGACGCCCATGCTGATCGTCTTCCTGGCGATTGGAACCACCGATGTGATGTTCGCCTTCGATTCCATTCCTGCGATCTTTGGTTTGACCAAGGACCCGTTCATCGTGTTCACATCCAATGTGTTCGCCCTGCTGGGTCTGCAGCAGCTGTACTTCCTGCTGGGCGCGCTGCTTGACAAACTGGTGTACCTGCCGATCGGCCTGTCCGTGGTGCTGGGCTTTATCGGCGTCAAGCTGATCATGGAGGCCCTGCACGCCAATACGCTGCCGTTCATCAACGGTGGCCAGCCCATTCATGCCGTGCCGGAAGTCCCCACATGGCTCTCCCTTGCGGTGATCGTGCTGTCGATCGGCATTGCAGCGGCGGCCAGCGTCATCAAGATGAAGGCGGTGGAGAAGAAGGACGCGCAGAACTGACGGCCGACCAGCTGCCGATGCATTGACGGACGCATGACCGTTCTGTCTGCATCACACTACGTAGTGACGATACGAGGTCCCGTGCATGGATGACACGCACGGGACCTCGTCGTATGATTGCTGTTTTTCGCGCCGTCATCCCGAAGGATGATGTTGGATCAACGATGGTTTTGGCTTGTTATTCCAAGTTTTTCAGGAAGGTGACGCTTGGCTGTCCAATATGTGAACGCTAACACAACACGCCGTAATCACACCTTGCTCGGTCTGGAACAGCTAGTAAGCTAATCCATGGCAACAGCGGGGAAACATCCTGTTCCTCGTTCCGTCTAGAAGAAATAGGCAGGCAATATGCGTAAAGCCAAGATCGTAGATACCATCGGACCGGCTACCGAATCCCTCGAGAACATCACCAAGCTCGTTGAGGCCGGCATGGACGTCGCTCGTCTGAACCGCTCTCACGGCACGCCCGAGGACCATCTGAGGGTCTACAACAACCTCCGCGAGGCCGGCAAGACCGTCGGTCGCAACGTGGCTGCCCTGGTTGACCTGCAGGGTCCGAAGATTCGTTGCGGTTGGTTTAAGAAGAACGCTGATGGTGAGGACAAGGTCTTCCTGAAGGCCGGTCAGGAGTTCACCATCACCACCGACGACATCGAAGGCGACGAGACCATTACCTCCACCACCTTCAAGGGTCTGCCCGGCGACTGCCACCCGGGAGATCCGATTCTGATCGACGACGGCAAGGTCCGTCTCGAGGTCACCAGCGTCGAGGGCAACAACGTGCACACCAAGGTCGTCGTGGCCGGTCCCGTCTCCTCCCACAAGGGTATCAACCTGCCCGGCGTGGCCGTGAGCCTGCCCGCCCTGACCGAGAAGGATGAGGCCGACCTGCGTTGGGCCATCCGCACCGGTGCCGACATCATCGCCATGTCCTTCGTGCGTTTCGCCACCGACATCGACCGCGCCCACGAGATCATGGACGAGGAAGGCCGTCGCATCCCGATCGTCGCCAAGATCGAGAAGCCGCAGGCCCTCGAGAACCTCGAGGACATCGTCAAGGCCTTCGATGGCATCATGGCCGCCCGTGGCGACATGGCCGTTGAGTGCCCGCTGGAAGAGGTCCCGCTGGCCACCAAGCGCATCATCGAGCTGGCTCGCAAGTACGCCAAGCCCGTGATCGTGGCCACCGAGGTGCTCGGCTCCATGGTCAACTCCCCGGTTCCGTCCCGCGCTGAGGCCTCCGACTGCGCCAACGCCGTGCTTGACGGCGCCGACGCCACGATGACCTCCAACGAGACCGCCGTCGGCAAGTACCCGACCGAGACCGTGGCCACCATGTCCCGCATCTCCGAGTACGCCACCTCACACGGCTTCGAGCGCATCCCGGAGCTCAAGAATCTGGATATGTCCAAGTCCGGTGCCGTGTCCTCCGCCGCCGTCGACCTGGCCGAGAAGCTCAACGCCAAGGCCATCGTCGCCTTCACCCAGACCGGTGACACCGTGCACCGCATCGCCCGTGAGCGTCCGGCCGCCCCGATCTACGGTCTGACCAACAACGAGCACACCTACCACTGGCTGGCTCTGAGCTGGGGCACCGAGGCCTTCCTGCTGGACAAGGATTACCACGACATGACCCGCAAGGAAGTCATGGCCCTCACCGACGCCACGCTGAAGGCCGCCGGCAAGGTCGAGGACGGCGACCACATCGTCGTGCTCAGCTGCTCCCAGGGTGACCACAAGCCCGGCAGCACCGACTCCATCTACGTGCACACCGTCGGCAACGCCGCGTGAGCATAGATGAATCGGCGGTATGGTACCGCTGATCGGTAACCGTACGGCATGATTCTGGGGCCCATCCGCGTGGCGAAACACGCGGATGGGCCCCAATCTTTTGTGTCATTTCGATAAATGGTGTACCCTCTCTTAAGGATTGCCCCGGTATCCCAATTGGTAGAGGAGACAGCCTCAAAATCTGTACAGTGTGGGTTCGAGTCCCACCCGGGGCACTGACGTGGCGATGAGGGAACGTTACCGCCATCGCTTACGTGATTGAATGTGTTGCGTTGCATAGTACGTGATTTGAATTGGTTACGATGATGTAACGCGATTCATTATGGTCAAAACGCGGAAAGGGACGGATATGTCTGATATGGATGCGCTGTCGGAGGATTCGAAGGGACGCACCGTCGTCGTGGCCGAGGATGAGGCCTTGATTCGTCTCGACATCGTCGAGTCGCTGCGCGCCGCCGGTTACGATGTGGTTGGTGAGGCTGCCAGCGGCCAGGAGGCCGTGGATCTGGTCCGTGAACTGGTTCCCGATGTTGTTGTCATGGATGTGAAGATGCCGGGCAAGGATGGCATCACTGCGGCGAAGGAGATCGCTGAGGAGAATCTTGCCCCCGTGGTCATGCTCACCGCATTTTCCCAGCAGAACCTGGTGGAGAAGGCTGCTGACGCCGGTGCCATGGCGTATGTGGTCAAGCCGTTCGTTCCCGAAAAGCTGTTCCCGTCCATCGAGGTGGCCATCAGCCGATTCGATCAGATGAACGCGCTGCGTGACGAGGTCTCCGACATGAAGGCGCGCTTCGAGGCTCGCAAGCGTGTCGATCGTGCCAAGGGCCTGCTGATGGAGAACATGGGCCTTACCGAATCGGAGGCGTTCCGCTGGATTCAGAAGACGTCGATGGATCGTCGTCTGACCATGCAGGAGGTCGCCGACGCGGTCATCGAGCAGGTGCAGGGCTGAGCTGATCCATGACTCTGTCTTCGCACGCTTCTGACGATATGGACAAGGTGACGGCAGAGAACAGACTGCTCGTCGTCGACGGGCATTCTCTGGCATTCCGCGCGTATTTCGCGTTGCCTGCCGAGAATTTCACGACATCCGCAGGATTCGCCACCAACGCGGTGTGGGGATTCGCCAACATGCTCACCCGAGTGATTCTGGACGAACATCCCACACACGTTGCGGTGGCGTTTGATGTCAAAGGTGGCACGTTCCGCAACGATCTGCTCCCGCAATACAAAGGCACAAGGGATGCCGCGCCGGAGGATCTGCTGCCGCAGCTGCCGGTGATTCAGGACATGCTCACGGCATTGGGTGTGACCTATATCGAAAAGCCGGGATATGAAGGCGATGACATCATCGCCACGCTCGCTACCATGGGGGAGAAGGCGGGCTTTGATGCGTTGGTGCTGTCCGGCGATCGTGATGCCTTTCAGCTGATCGATGATCGCATCACCGTGCTCTATCCCGGGCATCATTTCAAAGACCTCAAGCATATGACGCCACAGGCCGTGGAGGAAAAGTACAAGGTCACCCCGCAGCGGTATCCCGATCTGGCGGCGCTCCGCGGTGAGACCGCGGACAACATTCCCGGAGTCCCTGGTGTGGGCGACGGTTTCGCGGCCAAATGGATCAACCAGTTCGGCGATCTTGACGGCATCATCGAGCATGCCGATGAGATCAAGGGCAAGAAGGGCGAGGCCCTGCGAGAGAACATTGATCAGGTGAAACTCAATCGCAAGGTCAACGCCTTGGTGCGTGACCTTGATCTCGGCGTCAACGTGGGTGATCTGGTGATGTCTCCGCCGAACCTTACCGCGATCGATGTGCTGTTCACAAAGCTGGAGTTCGGCCCCCGGACCAAGACCCGGCTGCTTAAGGCGTTCCCCGGTGGCATCGTAGGGGAGGGGACCGCTACCGACGCGGAATCCGGCCTCGCTGAACCGGTGCTGGACGGGCCGATCATCGACACGATCGCAGATAATGAGGATACGGTCGTGGACGAGGTACGACAGTGGATCAACGACCACATCGTTTCCGCGGTCCAGCCAAAGACTGTGCCCGACAGTGAGCTTGACGATGCCTCACAATCCTTGGAATCCTCGTGGTTCCTCCACGCTGAGGGGGACGTTCACCCCGGCACCACCATATTGCAGGCGATCTCGCTGTTGGGTCCCGATAATCATGCCGTGATATTGCAGGCCGACTCGGCCGCTGCATGCCACGACGTGCTGCAGCAGTTGCTGAACGATCGTGCGGGCGTGTGCGTGTTGCACGGGCTCAAAGACCAGTCGCATCTGCTTGCCACCATCGGCGTGCATGTGCCTCGACCGTGGTTCGACACCCAGCTTGCCGGATATCTGGTCGAATCCGATTATCATCCCGATTCATTGGACGCCGAGGCGGCGCACTTCCTTGATCTGCCAATGGACGAGGCCGATGCCGGGGCGACGCAGGGAGAACTCGCACTCGACATCGACGAGGAACCGGAGACGGCAAAGCCCGCGTCCGTGGTCCGCCATATCGCGCTCGTGCGCGCACTTGCCCGTGATCTTGCACCCAAGGTGGTGGAGAGGAAGCAGTATTCTCTGCTGCACACCATCGAACTGCCGGTATCCGAAGTATTGTTCGGCATGGAATCGGTCGGGGCGGCCGTGGACGAAGGCCGTCTGATCGCCATGCGTGATCGGTTCGCCACCGAGGCGCGGGACGCCCAGGAACAGGCATGGGACGCTGCCGGCAAACACATCAACCTGCAAAGCCCCAAGCAGCTGCAGGCAGTGCTGTTCGACGACATGCAACTGCGCGGCACCCGCAAGACCAAATCCGGAGGATACACCACCGACGCAGCGGCATTGCAGGAGATGGCGGTGCGCAATGTGAACAACGAGCGTGCCAGTTCATTCCTGGTGGCGTTGCTACGGCATCGTGAAACCAACAAGCTCAAGCAGATCGTGCAGAGTCTGCTGGACGAGGTGAATCAGAACGACGGTCGCATCCACACCACCTTCGAACAGACCGTGGCCGCCACAGGACGGCTGAGTTCGGCCGCACCGAACCTGCAGAACATCCCCAACCGCAACGCCGCTGGCCGTGAGATCCGCGGAGCGTTCGTGCCGGGCGAGGGATATGTATCGTTGATGAGCTGCGACTATTCGCAGGTGGAACTGCGCATCATGGCACATTTGTCCGGCGACGAAGCGCTGATCGAGGCGTTCCGTTCCGGAGCAGACTTCCACCGCTACGTGGCCTCGCTCGTCTATCAGATTCCTGTGGACGAGATCACCGGCGACCAGCGGTCCCACGTCAAGGCGATGAGCTACGGACTGGCCTACGGACTGAGCACGTATGGTCTCGCGCAACAGCTCAAGATCTCACCGGCCGAGGCGGACGTCCTCAAGGACAAGTATTTCGCCACATTCGGCAAGGTGCACGACTATCTGGAATCCCTGGTGACCGAAGCCAAGCGCAACGGATACACGGAAACCATGTTCGGACGTCGTCGCTATTTCCCCGGTCTCAAGTCGACGAACCGCCGTGTCCGCGATGCGGCTGAACGCGCCGCACTGAACGCGCCGATCCAGGGAACCGCCGCCGACATCATGAAGATCGCCATGATCCGTGCCGCCGATTCACTGCGCGATCATGACCTTCATAGTCGTATCATTCTGCAGATCCACGACGAACTGGTGGCGGAGATCGCCCCCGGCGAGGCAGACACCGCCACCGACCTGATCCGCGACGCCATGGAGAACGCCGTGCATCTCGACGTGCCGCTCGATGTCTCCACCGGCATCGGCGACGACTGGCAGCTCGCGGCGCACTGAGTCACCGGTATACGGGTCCTCACGTCCTCGGGCTTCTGAAGCCAAGGACCTGAGGACCCGTATTATTTTGTGTAGTATCGCAACCGCATATTCGGAAGGGAATGACAATGACCGAACCGACCATGGCACCCACACTCAAGCAGATCGTCGACGTGCTGGAAACGCTGTATCCTCTCCGATATGCGGAACAATGGGATGAACCCGGCCTGATCGTGGGTGACCTCTCCCAGCCGGTCCGTCGTATCTATTGCGCGGTTGATCCCACCCGGGAAATCGTGGCCGAAGCCATCGACTACGGGGCGGACCTGCTCATCACCCACCATCCGCTGTTCTTCCGATCCGTACATCAGATCTCCGGACTCGGATTCCGCGGTGATATCGTCAATACGTTGATTGCCAATCATTGCGGACTATGGGTCGGCCACACCAACGCCGACTCCGCCTATCGCGGCACCGCACACGCGTTCGCCGACCGGCTCGGCCTCGTCGACCAGAGGCCGCTGGAACCCATCGCCGATCCAAACACTGACCATGCCGTCGGACTCGGACGTGTTGGCGAGCTTCCCGAACCGGTTACGCTTCGCGCACTCGCCGAACGCGTGGCGAACCTGCTGCCGCATACCGAACTCGGCATTCAGGTGGCGGGAGACCCCGATCAGCAGGTACAGCTTGTCGCCACGCTACCGGGTTCCGGGGATTCGATGTTCGACGAGGTCCGGGCAACCGGTGCCGACGTGTACATCACCAGCGACCTCCGTCATCATCCTGCCACCGACGCATGGCAACAGGCCCTGTACGAAGCGGAATTGCGCGGCCGGGGGTTCGCCGTCGGACGCGTGGAATCCCCGACTGGGGCGTCCGTTCCCCGTCCGGCGTTGATCAACACGCCACATTCAGCCATCGAGCGCTCGCTGTTCCACTATCTGGTGCCTGATGTGTCTGAGACGATCAGACGAACCCTCGGCACTGATGTGGAGGTCACGCTGTCCACGACCAGCACCGATCCGTGGACCTTCCGCGTCGGCTGAAACTGAAGCCAGGAACTGAATCCCGGTGCGGAACCTCCACGATCCCGCACCGGGTACTGGCTCCGCTCAGCGATCGAGATGCGCAAGCTTCAGCGGGTCGAGCACATCATCCAGAATCTCCTTGCGGATATGGCCCTCGTCCATGGCCACGTCATGAACGCTGCGACCTTCGGCCAGAGCCTTATGCGCGAGACGGACGGCCTCTTCGTAGCCGACGTAGCCATTGAGCGAAGTGGCCAGTGATGCGCTATGCTCCGCGCGTTCCCGGCCGACCTTGGCATTGACGGTGATGCCTTCCACGCAGTGGGTACGCAGCGTATCCATGGCATGGGCGAGGATCATCATCCCATCGAGCAGCGAGTGGGCGATAACCGGCTCGAAGGCGTTGAGCTGCAGCTGTCCGGCCTCGGCGGCGAAACTGACCGTGGTGTCCATGCCCATCACCGTGAACACGCTCTGGTTCACGCTTTCCGGAATCACCGGGTTGATCTTGCCGGGCATGATCGAGGAACCAGCCTGCCGTGCCGGAATGTGGATCTCCACGAGACCTGCCTGCGGCCCGGATGTGAGCAGACGAATATCGTTGGCGATCTTGCCAAGATGAACGGCCAGACGCTTCAACGCCGACGAAGTATCAACGAAATCGGCCATGTCACTGGTCGCCGCGACCGAATCCTCCGCTGAGGTCACCGGCATCCCGGATACGGCACGCAGCCGTTCCGTGACAAGGTTCCGGAACCGGGCGTCCGCACAGATGCCGGTGCCGATGGCGGTGCCGCCGAGGTTCACCACCGCGAGCCGGTCGATCATATCGGAAAGCCTACGGGAATCACTGGCGATGGTGGCATGAAAGGCGCCGAACTCCTGACCGAACGTCATGGGCACTGCATCCTGCAGTTGCGTGCGACCCAGCTTGACCACATCGGCGGTACGACGGGACAGGGCCAGGAATGACAGGGACAGGGCGTCGACGCTACGGATCAGCGTGCGCAGTGCGAAGATCAGGGACAGTCGAACCGCCGCGGGATAGGTGTCGTTCGTGGACTGCGATTTGTTCACCGTATCATTGGGATGAATGATCGTATATTCGCCACGCTCATGGCCGCCGAGCTCGAGGGCACGGTTGGCGATTACCTCGTTCATGTTCATGTTCGTGCTGGTGCCGGCGCCTCCCTGCAACACATCAACCGGGAACTGATCGTCAAACATGCCGGCGTAGACGTCCTTGCACGCCCGCTCGATCAGACGATCCTGCTCATGACTGATGCCACCCAGCGCCACGTTCGCCTGGGCGCACGCCTGCTTGACCAGCGCATAGGCGCGAATCAGTTCGGGATGGTGACTCACCGGAACGCCGGAGATCGGGAAGTTCTCAATGGCACGCTGCGTGTGAATACCCCAATAGACATTCGCCGGAACCGGCAATGTGCCGATGCAGTCCTTCTCGATGCGGGCGGAGCGGTCGGTGGTATTGGTGCGTACCGTGTCGGTAAGGATCACAGCGGTCATTTGAGGTGCCTCCCTGTTTCCCGGTTGTGCCGGGCTTGTGGTGATGGTTGTGGGATGTCATCGTTGCCGGTGGGCTTCGATGACATCAGACCATACGCGGAGACGACACACCATACAAGAGCACCGATTCCTTGATTTCCCATAGAAGAAGACTATGACGGGGTGACACGGGTGTTGGTAAGCCCGACAATCGGAAGTGTGATCGTGCGAAGGTCCGATATCGTTTACACCGATTTACATGCCGAACATATTGGCGACACCATTTCGCATCACTGCGGTTTCACCATGATTGCCATGACGTTGACGCAGATACAGGCGTTCTATTACGCCGCCACCTTGGGGTCGTTCACCGCAGCGGCCGAATACATGGGCATGACCCAGCCGACTGTGTCGGAACTGGTGCGACGCATCGAAGCCAATTACGGACTGCAACTGTTCGTACGTGGTGGACGGCGTCTGGTGCTCACCACTGCGGGCCGCACGCTGTTGCCGTGGGCCAAGCGTCTGATGGACGGATCGCTTGGCGCGGACACGGCGTTGAACGCCTTGCTGACCGGGCGAGGCGGCACGGTGTCGTTCGGCATTCTGCGCAATGCCGGCTACTACGGCTTGTCGGATCTGGCGTCCGTCTTCAGTGAAGCCCATCCGAACGTGCATCTGCGACTGGTCGGTCAGAACTCGTTCGAGGTTGCGGACGCGGTGCGTGACGGCGAACTCGAAGCCGGATTGCTCTGCCTGCCGATTCCCACTGACGGACTGGCGATTACGCCTCTGATGCGACAGGAGATTCTATGGGCCAGCAGCAAACCGGAGCGGTGCGCGCAACCGATGCGTGTGGAACGGATAGCCGATGAGCCGTTGATCCTCTACGATGCCCACCATGGATGGCGGGACCCTTCGCGTAGGCAGCTTGCCCAGCAGGCGCAGATGCATGGGGTGACGTTGGACCCGATGATTGAAATCGAATCGGTTGATTCCGCCTTGTCGTTGGTTTCCCTCGGACTTGGCGACACGATACTGCCTCGGGCGGTGGCGGATGCGGAAGGATTCCCCGATAGCGTCTACACCACGTCACTCGCCGAGCCTATCTACGATACGTTCGCACTGGTGACTCGTAAGAACTGGGAGCTGTCACCAATGGCGAAATACCTCGCCGGACTTGCCGTCGACATGTTGCTGTCGAATGCCGACGGTGCCGACGAGGTGTTAGTGCGGCCGCCGGTGATGTGATGCTGTGCCGTCATGCGCATGCGGCTGCCTGTGACTCTGCATGTTGCGCATGAGCCGAAAACGTACGGGCGTCAGGCCGAGAGCGTGTCCTTGATCGCGCCCACGAAGTAGTCCAGATCGTCGGGCTTGCGGGACGTGATCAGGCGCCAGCCGTTCTCGTCATCCACGGTCAGCTGATTGTCGACGTAGTGGCCACCGGCGTTTTCGATGTCGGCGGCGATGTAACGGCAGGGGGACGACGTCTTTCCCGCGATCAGACCGGCGTTGACCAGCAGCCACACACCATGGCAGATAGCGGCGATCGGCTTGCCGGCGTGCGCGAACTCCTGAGCGAGCGTGATCGCGTCCTCGTTCACGCGAATGCGATCGACGTTGCAGGTGCCGCCGGGAATCACCAGCAGATCGTAGTCGGCGGCCTGCACGTCGGACAGTTTGGCGTCCGGGGTGAGCGTCTCACCTTCATAACGGTCGTGCTGCACGGTTTCGCACGGGTCCAGCGTGGTGGCGGCGAGCGTCACATTCGCGCCGGCGGCCTTGAGATCGCGCAACGGACGGGTCAGCTCCGTCTCCTCGATGCCCCAGTTGTTGACGATGATCAGTACATTGGCGTTTTCGATGGCCATGATCCTGTTCTCCTTATAGCGGTCGTGTGATGACGATGGTGTGCCAATACCATGTACGCAACACATGGTACGACATCAAACGACTACAGGATTCTATCGACGACGAATCGTTCGAGATCACGCACATCGACACCCGGCACGAATTCAAGTCGGATCTTGCATGGCGTAGCTACTCCGACCAGACCGGAGAATCCCAAATCTCCGATCCACAGTTCCATATTGGCATCCGTCTCGAATCCGTCTGTCGTATCGACGCTGGCTGCACGAATGCCGGAATACGGCAAGGTCGTGTAGTCCTTCTTCTTGCCCGTTATGCCTTGTGCGGTCACGATGATGACCCGCCGATCGGTGAATGCCACCCAGCCGCGCGTACCGGTGAACGCGGCGTGGACGGTCTCGCCGTCAAGCAGCAGTCCATCGAGCAACGTGTTGGCTTCACCATGACCCATGTCGTCCATCTTGGTGAACGTGGTGTTGAAATCGATCATGATTTTCCCTTCCTCCCGACGGCCGTCGTCGGGTGTCCGTTTCTCCAGACTATCGGATGCCAACGGGCAACGCGAGTATCAAGCACAGCGGACACGGTGTATCACATATCCCGCCTGCGTCGGTCCACTATCACCATGGTGATACCGGCCATCGCCGCGAGCAGGCCGCCGATAATGGCCCAGCTTCGTGGTGTACCGAACCCACCGGTGAGTGGTAGCGCAGTTATCGAGCTATACGTGTTGACAAACGTCTGCGTGCCATTCACATCGTTCAGCCCTGAAGTCCTGCTCGTGACGGTGAGATCGCCGGCAGCGTTTGGGACCACGGTGAAAGTCACTCTGGCCATGCGGGAGTCGACTGTCACACCGTTGCCGGGCTGGCTTGTCTCATGCACGCCATAGGCATAGGTGCCCGGCTTGGTAAATGTGAAGTCACCGAACGTCACGGGTGAAACACTGCCATTGGCTCCCGAACCGGACTTACGCACCGTGACGGTGTCCGGCTTGGGCATAGCGTCGACAAGGTCGGACTCGTTGACGCCCCTGCTGCCGCTAGGGTCGATCGTGAGCTGGAAGTCGAACGCATCCGCGTCGGTCCAGGCACGGCCGGACAGTTGCTTGCCCAGCTTCATAGACGCCTTGACCGGTATGGGAATGCGCTTGTCCGTTACCGTGAATGCCGTGTTGGGGGAGACCGCCAAGCCGAGTCTCCGGGCTTTCGCGATAGCGTTCTCATACGCCTGGTCATCATCGCCCTTGATCATGGCGTAATGCTTGGCGGAATCAAGAGAGTAGTGCACGACGACGCCGTCGGATCCCGTGAATGTGGGTGCCTTGGTCTCCACAAAATAGTAGAGCGCATAGTTCTCAAGTGGTTCTTCGACAGTGCCGAATTCCAATGTGCCGTTCGGCCCGGTCATACCGGTGTACACCTTTGTGGCGGCACCTTCAATCATTTCGTCGGTGGCTTTGCTACCGGGGGAGAGGACCCGGTCCAGCTTATCCATGTCTACCTTGTACAACGCGAACTCGGCCCCCTGCAGGAACCGGGATAGATGCGACGCATCCACCTTGGTAATGGCGATGGCACCCGCTGTGCCGACCGTGCCAGCCTGCGCGTTGGTGACATTCCACTGGTTCTCGTTGGTGGAGCTACCACCCATCTGCCCCTCGAGCGTGGCGACGTTCTTGAGATTCACCTTGTCTCCAGGCTTGCCGGAAGGCATGACGGCGTACACGACCCTCACCGGCATGGAATCAGGCAGGGTAAGTGTGAGCTTCTGTGTCGGATTGCCATCGGCATCGACGATGTCGTCAAGTTGAACCGGTACGTCGATGGCATCACCTGTGGTGTCATCGGTGATGTTCAGCGAACCGGGCAGGAAGGTTCCCTTGGAGTCCATGACGTCCGAGAGCGTCACCGTGTCGGAATCCTTCGCGATGTCGACGCCTTCGGGGTTCACCAGAATGGTGTAGCGAACATGGTTGAGCTTCTCCTCGGCAACCGCCGTCTTGTCGACCACGTTGTTCCTGCCGGTGACCGTGGCCGAGCTGCTACCGAGATTGGTGGAACCCGTCGAGGCACTCGCAGTATTGGTGTAGGAGACATCCTTGCCGGTGCTTTTTGCCGCGGTTCTATAGGTAAGCGTTGCAAAGGCCTTGTAGTATCCGTCGTTCTGCCTCAGGTTGTCCGTGGGGATGGTGAACTCGATTCGGCCATTGTTGTTGGAGGTAATGGTCTTGTCGAGGTCCTGACCCGTGAATGGTCCAACATCCAGACCGGCCTGGATATCGTATGTGCCACCTGGCACGTAGCGCATGCCCTCGGGCAGTGTCTCCTGCACTACGATGGGCTTGCCTTCGGTGTTCACCAGACCATGATGGTTGTTTGGGTCGGCGTCCTCGTTCACCATGACGGTCCAGTCGGCCACCCACGCGCCCACGGACGTGTCGTTCTTATCGATGGTGTTCCACTTGAAGTCCTTGTCCCACCTGAGTTTGCCGCTTTTGGAGACCAGATTGGTCTTCTCGACGTGGTCTGTGGCGTTGTATCCCTGACTGGGGTTGTTCCCGAACTTGACGACGGAACGGTTAGCGTAATCTCCGGGGGCCTTGCTGCAGACGGTGGTGTAGGTGACGATGATGTCGGTCTTGCCGAAGGCTGCCTTGACTGTGTCTCCCTTGAACTTGACGTTGAATGAGGTCGTTTCGCCGGGCACGAAGGAACGTGTGAAGTCGTAGTCGGTTCCTTCCACGAGAATCGTGTCTCCGACCTTGAACGTCGGCTTGTCCTTGAAGTGGAAGGTCGCCCCCTGTGGCTTTCCGGTCAGTGCGTCGGCGAACTCGAGCGTGGTGGGATCGGTCGAAGCCGGCATGCGGGAGGTGTAGATGGTCGAGGTCCAGATGGCTTCGCCGGCATCGTTCGTGGAGGCGCTCGAATCGAGTCGCTTATGGATGTAGTCGATGTCGGGCGTGAACACGCCATCATCGCTGCCGCCAGGCTGATTGGTGGGATCGGGCGGGGAGAGCGTGGCGTTG